>NZ_LT607750.1:3632500-3832500 GCF_900090235.1 Micromonospora echinaurantiaca
AGTCAGGTAAGATGTAGTCGATCTGGGCGGATGCCCGGTAGCGGCAGGCGAGCTTGATCGTATGGATGCCGAGCAGCCGACGGCAGGCTGGCGGGGTTCGGTAGCTGAGTTCGTAGAGCTCGCGTGTGACGGAGCGCTTGAGGCACGGATGGCTTCCGCCTCAAGGTTTGCCTTCGGAGACGCGTCGGTCGATGTAGGCGCGCGTGCGCTCGTCCCAGCGAAATCGGCCGATTGCGATCATGTAGAGTTGGCTTGGCGGTTGCCACCTCGGTCGAGCCGGCGTCGTTGGGTCTTGCCAGCGGACAGCCCGATTGGGCTGGTTCCGCAGAGCGCCGGGAAGGAATGCCTCGCAGGCGTCGAACCCGCCGGACGGGCGACTTGCGTTCAGCAGGCGTCCGAGCCGTGGCGCCGACTCTGCATCAGCTGGACGATCACCTACGGGCTCACACGGGACAAATTCGCCGATTGGGTCTCCTGCTCCACGCCCGAACGAGAGGGCTACCTGAAGCACTTTGATGTTCCGGACCGCGAGCGCTTGCGCGATGCCTCAACCACCTCATGGAACGGCTGCGCGAGGGGCGTTGAAGCTCCTGGCTGATCCGAGGCGGCGCACCGGATCCCGGCCCCTCCCTCGACGCTTAGCGACGCAGCCAGGGTGTGAATCCCCGCCCGTGCACCATGGGCTGCCCGAGCAACCCGGACTGGGCCAACGCCAAGCCGCTTCGCTGTCGCCGACCCCGAACCTTTCCCCGCCGGAGAACCCGGGGCAGGGACGAGCCTGCCCGACCGAGAAGATTTCACAGCCGTCGCGTGGTGAATGGCAACTCCCTGGGGCATCCACAGGCAATAGCCGGTATCCGGGCAGGCGCTATCGGGCAGGAGTTAGGCGTCACGACGATTGAGGCAAGCAGGCCGATCCAGACAACCCCGGCCAGCGGGGAACGCTCTCTGAACTGACGGAGGCGGGTTCGATCCGCGTCGCCCGCTCCATGCGCTCCGGTCCAAGTCTTCCGACCCGGACCGGAGCGCACTTCGATTTATGCGGTCGGTCCCGACGAGGGATTAGGAGTTCCCGCAGTTCCTAAGCGTCACCGAGAGGGGTTTAGTTGGACACTGCGGGCGATGGCGATTACCTGGTCTGCGCTGAATGAGCGCGGCGTCATCAAGGTAAATCCGGATCCGTCGGGAAGGATGGCGGTCAGTCGCCAGAATTGCACAGCCGCCACCAGCTTGGCCGGCCGCTCGTTGATCGTAACGGTCTGCGCCGTTTGGAAGCCCTCGACGTCGGAGTCTGGGCTGGTGTCCGGCTTCGGCGTCCACTGTACGTGCAGGTCGAGGCCCTGCGCCGCCGGAGCATGGTACGAGATCATCGAGCCGTCGTCCTTGAACCCGCCGAGTTCCCAACCGTCAGGGACTAGGCCGATAGTGACCTTGAAGCCGATGGGCTGGGGCCGGTCGACCACCTGACCGGCGAGTTGAAGCACGGCCTTCTCGCTGGCGTGCCGGCCATTGCCAACGATTGTCACCCATCTGCCAGGCTCACGCTGCCAGGTCACCTGGACGGAGGCCACGGCACCCGACGCGTCCGGAATTGAAACGATGCGTCCTGGTCGGCCGTCGATGCTGATGTCTCGCTGACCCCGGATCTGCTGATCCGCGCGCGCTGCGCCGGTGGTGAGTACCACGTCGCTACCGTTCGCCCCAGGGTAGACAGCCATGATGGAACCACTCGGATCAGCGGTGAACGACGCCTTACCGAGCCTTGGCAACGCATATGGGAACTCCGGTGCGGTCACGGCGACCAGCTTGATTCCGCCTTGGGAACCCGGCCCAGTTCCGTTTACCCCGTCCGCCGTGACAGGCGGGCGGGCGGGGCTTTGCCACACGGTCGGCACGACCACGACAGCCCCGGCCGCCACTACGGCCAAGCCCGCTCCCCCGATCGCGACACGTGCAAGGATCTGCCCACGGCGCAATCTGGCCGACCGCAGCCGGGCGAGGAGGTACGGGGCTGCTGTCGAGGCGGCCGAAACCTCGGTGAGCAGACTTGTACGAGCGGCGCTCAGCGCCTCCTCAGACAGGCCCGGCCCGTTCGGCCCGTGGGTCTCCAATAGCTTGATCTCGTCCATTAGTCCTCCTCTAAGTGGCTCAGTGCAGCACGGGTCAGACGGCGGGCCCGATTGATCCGCGACCGCACGGTTCCGATTGGAATGTCGAGCGCGGCGGCGATCTCGGCGTACGAGAGCTGAGCCCAGGCCAGCAACAGCAGCACATCCCGGTCCGCGGGCTTCAGCGCCGCCAGTGCCGCGGCGAGCTCAGCTCGCAGCGCCTGCGCATCCAGACGGTCATCGGGCGGGTCGTCCGTACGTGAGCTCGCTTCGAGAAGCCTGGCCCGGGCGAGAGCTCGATAACGGCGTTCCTCCTTGCGTACGTGCCGCTGCAACACCTTGGTCGCGATGCCAAAAAGCCATGGCCGCACGTCCAGCTGCATCGGCCGGTATGAAGCCCGCCGCCGAAACGCAACCAGAAAGGTTTCGGACAGCAAATCGTCTGCCGGCTCGCCGATCCTCCGCGCCAAGTAGCGATGCACGGCGGCTGCGTGTCGGTCGAAGAGCGGCGCGAACCGTTCCGGCTCTCGTATCGACTCGCGGATCAGGACGTCGTCGGCGACTTGCATCGGCTCCGAGCGTAATTCGTTCACACCTGTTCATGCCCGATCACCGGAAGCAGGTTCATCGACCCTGCGCCCTAGCCGCATCTGAGTGGTCCGCATCGAGTTCCCGCGAGAGATCGATCGATGGCCAGGAGGGGCGTGAGATTGCGAGAGCTGTTCTACCTGCTATGACCCGGTTCATGCCAGTGCCCCGGGCGGCAACTTGGTCCCACTGGGCGTTTTGATCACTTCCACTACCTATTGCTGCTCTCGGTCAGGCGTCGGCAGGGGTCGAATGATCGCCACTTGGGCCAGGTCCACCTGATTGATGCCGATGCGAGTTGCCCTGCTTTGACTCAGATCGTTTCTGGCTCACAGAGTTCGGAATCGGCGAACCTCAGGTGCGATCCACCGCGCAGTCCACAGTAGACGCATCGTAGGACCGAACGACCTGCCTACCCCTCCGACCTGTCCGACGCCCGCTGGGCGCTGATCGCACCACGACTGGGCGCCTGGCGCCAGGCTCGCACCGATGCTGCCGTCGGGGACGCAAACCCACCTACGATCTGCGGGAGATCTTTTCTGCGTGTTCTTGGCCGTTTACACCGAGACTCGCGCGATGACCACCATCTCGGCAGCACGCCGTAGCAGGTCAGCTCCTGCACCATCTCCCGGGACGCGACTTACGCGGCCGCGTCCAACGGCGTGGTGTACGACTTGCGGCCGTGCAGCTTCCAGCCCTTGAGGGTGGACACGGCGCGTCGCGGGCAGTTCGGATCTTGGGCGTCGTACCGGTTGACCTGCTTCTTCCAAAAGGCAGGCGGGCCGCGGCGGCTTTTGAACCGGGGTTCAAACGGTGCCGCGGGCGCATTGGTATCCCTAATGGGCTCAGAGCGGTTGGGCTCTTGCCGCGACTCGTTTGGTATCCCCGGCACTCGATGCCTCGTCACAAGCCAGGCCCGCGCTGGCCGACGGTCTCAGTGCCCCGTACCGACCGGGAGTCGACCAGCGCAGCCGACGGCTCCCGGTTACGACCCTCGACCTGCTCGCGGACCTGTTCCCGCAGGCTGTTGTGCATGCGGTTCAACGTTCCGTCGCGGTCCAGCTCGTGAAGTAGTGGTGGATGAGCTTGTGGTGCGGGAAGTCGGCGGGCAGCGCGTCCCATTGGCTGGCAGCCGTCCGGTCGAGGTAGCGGATCGCGTCCACGACGTCGCTGCGAAGGCACATGATTGGCCGGCCGCGTCCGGTCCCGGCCGGCACGTACGGAGCCAGGACCTACCATTCGGCATCCGAGGTGTCAGACGGATAGTGCCGTGGCCAGGCGGTGGGCAGGCGATCGTCAACGGTAGCCGGGGTGGCGGATGCGACAACGCCGGCGGCAAGGTACACAGACACGGTTGGGCCTTCGGTCGCGCTGGTTTAGCCGCCTTTGCTCGTACCGAAGGCCCAACCCCATGTCACGCCGTCACGCCGACGCCGTCACAATTGTCGATCTTCGCCAGGACCGGCGACCGCCCGAACCCTTTATTTACTAGGCTCTTAGCGTAGCGCGATCGCCCAACGTCACGATCGAGGCCACGGACGCGGTGTCGCCCGGTCAGATATGGCCCGGCTCAATCGTGGAGTACTTCGGCGTCACCGCGGTGCCGGCTTCCGCCTGCGCAGGCTGAGCGTTGGATAGTGATATCAGCGCCGCGGCCACCACGGCTACGACGATGGCCAAGCCGAGTCGCGCAAGGCTCGCAGCGATCATTATCTCCTCCAAAGGTCGGTGAACGATCGCATCAGCCTTCATCTACGCGGTATGGCAAAGGTATAGGCAGGCCATTTACCGGCGGAGTTCCAGCGCGCGATCGTAATGGGGCTAAGAATCACCAACGAGACGATCGGCAAGGGCGCAGTGACATGGATGCGACGCACGGCAGCAGAGCCCTGAGGCAGCCGCTATATCTTGCCCATCCTTGACCATGCTCGATCATCAGCTTATGCCGTCCAAATGAGTCGCCCTTCCTCACCCACGCGGGAGCCCACCTACTCCCTTCGGGCCGCCGGCCAAAACGAGCCGCTGCATGGGTACGGGATCATGGCGCAAGCACCTGTCCGGCGGACGCGTACGCCTAGTACTGCAACGGCAGTTATAGCGGGTAACCGCGGTGGCGGTAGTGGCTGGTGCGGGCTTGGTGTTTGCGTCTGCGAGCGCCAGTGTGACCAGGCCCAGATACGTGCCGGGCAGGGCGGCGGTGAGGGTCAGGGACATCATGAGTCGGCGGATCTCCGGTACGGCGTGTTGCCGATCATCATGTCCTCGTCGCGTGCGGTTCCCCCTTTGTCGTGCGGGTTTGGCGGCGGTGAGCGTGGCGATGGCTCGTTCGCCACGAGCACGGATTCTCGCGTGCGCCCGATTGACCGCCCTCTGCCGGCGCGACAGCTTCGGCCGGAAACTGCGTCGCTTGACGGCATGCGCATGCCCCGAGCGCCCTGGTGCCCTCGGGTGCCTCCACCACTGCCTGAGAAACGGCAGCACTACCGAGAAACGACGGCCTTCCCAATTTCGGTCGAAGCCACCATCGCTGCTTGACAGCTAGGCCCATCGGGTGTCATGTCTGAACGTCAGTACGTCGCGCTGGTCAGCGTGTCGATCAGGCCGTGGTTGCGGGCGATGGTGAGGTCGTGGACGGAGCCGGGCAGGGCGGCCGACGCCCAGATCAGCTGTCCTGCGGCGTCGGCCAGGGCTTGCACGTTGATGCCGTGGCGCTTGTGCTAGCCCGAGTAGTTGCGCCATTGGTTGGCGAACCGGTCGATCGGAATCAGGATGCCGTCGAGATCGCGTACGCCAGCCGGACGGCCCGCGCATCCCGGCGACTAGATCGTCTACACAGGCCGCGAACATATCAACGGCTCCGCGCAGATGCCGCCAAGCGGTAACACCGAGTCCTCGAAGCCAGCGGCGAGACGGGTGAGGGCGTCACCAATGCGCAGGTGAGCCAAGGCCATCAGAGACTGCTGCAAGACGACGATGAGAGCTTTTGTCATCGCGTGAATTGTCCAAGCTCGCCGAGGGTGCTGTTGGCGTTTGACGCAACCGACCTGCCGGCAGTGTGGTGAGCTGCCCGTACGGTCAGCGGTTGTTGTAGGCCTCTACCACGGAGGTCGGGATGCGGCCACGTTCGGAGACCTGGTATCCGTTCTCGGCGGCCCACTCTCGGATCGCGCGAGTGTGAGCACGACTGCTGCTGCCGGAGGTGGCGGGACGCGTCGACCGCCGCGCCGATCGGTCCGAGTCGATGCCTCCCCGCCCCATCCGGCGGCCCGCGGTGATGTACACGTCGAGGGCCTTACGCAGGGCGCCAGCATTCTGGTCGGACAGGTCGATGGCGTAGGCGACGCCGTCCAGGCTGAATTCGACGGTCCGGTCCGCCGCTCCGCCGTCGAGGTCGTCGGTCAGGACGGTGATCAGTTTCCGAGCCATGGTGGTCACTCCCAGCGGATTCGTTGGTCGTAGCTTGAGCCGAGGAAATGGTACGCCCCGTCAGCTTCAGCAGCGACAGCCGGGCCATCGCACGATCCGCTGAATCGACGATCGACAGTCGAATCTTCGGCGAAGATGCTCGACGAGGTGGCCTCAGCCGCAGCACCGCTAGCATTCGCTGTACGGCGGCGCGCAGGATTCCCTTCTCGGGGATGTCCTGCTGTACTCGTCGGACTGCACCTCGATGGACAACGGTATGCCGGGGCGATTGGCGACGTGGTCGCCGAACCGTATCCGTTCGCGGACGAGTGGCAGGGCAACATCGACGGTGGCGGTATCCGCGCAGTGGTCCCGAGGCGGCTGCCCGACGGGTATGGCGGACAGTAACGTAGCCAACTCGGGCCACAGGCCTGTAGTCGGCACGCCCGTCACGCGGGGCGGAATCCCGGGCGTGTTGTGTAGCCGAGGAAGAAGTGCAAGTTGGCAACGTCGGCCTCCGGCGTCACCCTCGATTTCGATATTGCCGATCCGGATCACACCAACGTTGCGGCCAGCCTTCAGTCTCCATCGACCGTCGGCAGCAAGGCACGGTGACCAGATCGCCCGCGGCAGGGTCGCCACCTGGTCATCGTTCAGCGCCAGCACAACCTCTTGGGTGCCCACCTCGGTCAGGACGATCGGTCCGGAGGCGCCGATGAGGGTTTAACGCCCTCGCCCGCGGTTGCGACGGCATCGTCTAGCATGGCCGAAGCCTGCCGAAGTGGGTTCCGCTACCTCCTTGCGCGCCGTTGGGCGCCCCGGTGCCCATCCGCAGCCGGTTCGCCGGCAGGCCGAACCGGCTGCGAACCGCCACGCGCGACAGGCGTCCCGCGCAGTCCTCACAGCAGCGGCAGCAAGTCGTGGTCCCAGACCCGGTCAAGGCCATCGGCGTGATCTGCGCCTGGTCGCATCAAGGCAGGAGGCACCGATCTTGAAATCGTGGTCCGCCTCCCCGTCGCCTCGCTGAGGGCACGCAGCAACGCCGGGCGTATGTCATCGGTCTTCCCCGCTTCTTCAGCCACTCGTTCAGCACAGATCTGACCGGTTCCTCGTCTGGGCAAAGCTCAACGAACGCGAAGCGGCGCCGGAAACGGCGTCAACCTAGGCAATCGACCGGTTAGCTCGCGGCAGTGCGCACCGATCATGGCGTCCTGCAGATCTCTGAACGGTTCCTGTCCGAGGATGAGCGGGGTGAGCATGGCCGTCGCCGGGCAACAGGGTGCAGCATCCGCGCGAGGCGCCAAAGCTGGCCGCCGACGAGGCGTTACGCACGTTCGTGGAGCAATGCGCCATGGCCCAGTCGTACCAGCCGTTGGCTTTCGACCCTGCCCTGGCCGACAGCCGTTTCCGCGCATCGTCGGGTGCCTACGTTCGGGCAGCGGCTAGGCATCCTCGGCCTGCTCGCTCGATGGGCTCCATCGGTGACTGCTACGACCGTGAGCATGGTGGAGTCGTTCTTCGGCTCGATGCAGCTCGTGCTACTCGACCGCCGATCCTGGCAGGCCCGCCAGGAACTAGCCGACGCAATCTTTGAGTGGATCGAGGCCCGGTACAACAACGCCGACGCCAACCAAGCATCGGCAACCTGTTCCCAACCGACTACGAAAGACACCACACCCCCGCCGCAGGGGCGGCTTGACCACCACGCGGAAGTCGCCCAGCAAACCGGGAGAAGGTCACTTGGGTTCTGCGCACTCATCCGACGTGACGCATGGCCGTCGACCAGCATCGACCTCAGCTTGCCGAATCTATTCCCGCACCACCTCACTGCTGACTCCAAGCTTGCGCGCCACCGACGTGATCGCCTCCCACTCCGCTGTCGTGCTGAGACCCGGCCCGCCCACCAGCCGTGTGCATGGCCCGCTGCAGAAGTAAGCCGAGCACCTGTTGGGTCGTGCCATAACTCCATCTCCTCAAGAAATGGAGCCTCCACCAAACCCAGGGCGGTTCAGTCCGCACCACGCGCGCCGCGCCGCAGTAGGTGAAGCGCACCCGCCGCGGCACCGAGCACGGCAAGCGCGGCGCCGACAAACGCCCATCGGTACCCGCTCAACGCCTCGGCCGCGGTGGGCTCGGCGCTGCCAGTCAGCGCGGCGGTACGCAGCGACGCGAGGGTCACCAAGGTCGCCAGCCCGGAGGCGACACCCAGCTCGCTGGCGCTGTTCAGCAGGCCCGACGCGGCGCCCGGATGGTCGCCGGCCGCCCGGGTGCCGATCGTAACCGCCATGACCGCCGCTAGGCCGTTGCCGAGACCCATGAGGAGGAAAGCCGGGATCGTGACCGCCAACGGCTCACCTCGCACCGGGAGAGCGAGCAGCAGCAGGGCGCTGACCGCGATCGTCACCATGCCGGCCGTCATCGCGACGCCTGCGGCACGTCCCCGCAGCAGCGCCGGGCCCCCGAGCGACGCCGCCACCACGGCGAGGTTGAACGGCACGAACGCCAGGCCGCTCACCGTAGCGCTCAGGTGCGCCACGTCCTGCAGGTACAGCGCGCACAGCAGCAGTACCGAGGTCGTCGTTCCAGTTACCGCCATGGAGACGATGAGCCCTGCGCCCAGCGTCCGCTGCCGCAGCAGGCCCGCCGGTAGCAGCGGTGACTGGACCCGCCGCTCCACCCATGCGAACAAACCCAGCAACGCAGTGCCGCCGCCCAGGCCGACCGACACCGACCAGTGAGCCGCCGGGCCCCCGACCTGAGTGAGTCCCAGGACCAGCAACGCCATGCCTGCAGTGACGAGCACCGCCCCGGCTATGTCCGGTCGCTGGGCGTTCGGCGCCGGCAGCCGGCCCGGCCCCGCTCGCATGATCCACAGTGCGCCTACGAGGACCACCATACACACCGGCACGTTTGCGAGGAACAGCCAGCGCCAGCCGAGGTGCTCGCCGACGATCCCACCGGCGATCCAGCCGGACGCGCCGCCAACCGCCTGTGCTGCTGTGTACCAGGCGACCGCGCGCGTGCGCCTGACACCAGCCGGGAACGCAGCGACCAGGATGGCTAGTGCGGACGGCGCGAGCATGGCGGCGCCCACTCCCTGCACAGCCCGGGCCGCGAGCAGCGCCGCCGCCGAGCCGGCGGTGGCGCAGCCCGCCGATGCCACGCCGAAGACCACCAGACCGGCGAGGAACAGCCGACGCCGGCCGTACAGGTCGGCTGCGCGGCCCGCGACAACGAGCGCGCCGGCAAATGCAAGCGCGTACGCGCTGATTATCCATTGTAGATCCCCCGTCCGGACACCGAGTTCGGCCTGCACCGCCGGCATCGTGATCGTGACGACGGTGACCCCGAGCACGACCATGAACTGACTGACGCAGACCAGCGTGAGCACAGCGCGGGAGCGATCCTCCCTCATGTCGGTCACGGGGCGCTCCGCCGCCTTGCCCGCCCGCGCCCGGCTACCCGCAATCCCGCCCCTGGAACCCGCCGGTCGCTTCCAAGCGGTCGAGTAGCCCGGACATCGTCCACCGGGCCCTGCGCAAGGAGATCCCGAGGTGGCGCGCCACCGCCTCGTCCTTCTCGCCCAGATTCAGCAGGCACAGCAGTTCCGTTCGGTGTCAGGGAGCGCTTTGCCCGCCGGGTCGCCGGTGGGGGTACCGGCGGCCGGCATCGCACTCGCCGCCTCTCCGGAGCAGTCGAAGACCACACAGCGCGCCGACGTGACGGCCACACCGTGCAGCAACGGCGTCTCGTCCCTGTCGCCACCCGCACCGTCGGCAAGCGATACGCGCCGGTCGACGAGGACCAGCCGCAGCGGTGCTGACGACGCCAACCAGCCTTCTCGCCCGACTCAGTCATCTGCCGGGCGTACTCCCACCGTTTCGCGGGGGCCGCTGTCCCCCGGCGGCGAAGACCGCCGGCGGCTGGGCACCGCGTTCAAAGGCCTTCCGCCTGCGCGGCAGGCAGCGACGGGTCGTGTCCGCGTCAGGCGAGCGCACCTGACGCATGACCTGGACCGCACGTCACGCCAAGCTAGAAGACGCCAGAGCATGAAGTCCACCGACTCCCGTCCTGTGAGCCAGCGAGTGCCCCCAGCGTCGCCGGCGAGGTGGTGGTGCTGCACATACTCCCGAAGTAACGGCGACACCTTGCGCCGGATGGTCGCGGCCAGGCGGGGCCGCGACGCCTCGAACTCCTCCTCGCAATGAGCTCATCTAGCGCGTTGTCGGACTCAAGCGGAGGCATCTCCGGCGAGTCGTGCAGCCGCCGCAGCAGCCCTCGCTCCGCTAGTCGCGCCATACTGCCAACCACCCGGGTCTCCGCAATCGAAGCCGGCAAGCGATGGGGATGGGACAGGACCAACTCGGAGACGCTGCTGGCTATGTCCGGCCACCCCTGTGCCTGAGGTATGCCTCCCCCAGTTGTACATTCTGGGTCACCATACGGGCAGTGCGGTTTAACGTGCAACACATGCAAATCACGGAACGCAGTGCTCTACGATGACGGCGTATCAGGCGGGCAGGCCGCTGTAGTTGGACCCGATCGAGGATGCCGGCGGCCAGCCCGATCGATGACTTCGCCGCCGTAGGTAGGACCCGGAAATTCGGCTGAGACACGGAGCACGTTGGCCCGAGCGGAAGGCCCGAGGACACGTTCCCGGACCAGATCGGTAACCGCGACGATCGCCTCCGCCGGGTCGTTCTCGGCCGGTTAACCGTGAGTCAGCCACTTCGTGAGGGACGCCACGTCGGCGGGCGGCTGCCCCTTCCACATCGCCAGAAACTGTCCAGCAGCCTTGTCCGTCGTCCGAGGCTCGGCGGCTCCTGGCGAGCCGTCGCGCTCCCAGGTCTTGCGGTCTTCCTCGGAGCGAAAGATCGGCGTCTCGTAGCTCGAGACTGCCCGTCCCGAATCATTCGGGCCGCGTCGCGCCTCCCGCCGGACAGGAACCACCGCGGAGGTCACTCGCTTGCCATCGACCTGAGTCCACAAGTCCCAGCTCAATGGTGCGGTCTCAAGGGCCTGCCCGACGCGATCGCCGAGGTGTGGGCCCTAAGCGGTGGTGCACCTACATCATTCACCTGCTGCGGGCGTCGTTGGGCTATGCCGGACGCCAGATTTTGGGCGCGATGGCCAAGGCGCTCAAGCCGGTCTACACAGCATCCACCGAAGCGGCGGCGAAGGTCCGCTTCGCCGAGTTCATCGAGGTCTGGGGAAACAAATATCCGGCACTCGGCTGTGAGAGCAGACGTGGGCGCGGGGAGCCATCAGGATGACTACCGGGCATCTCGTTCCGCGTACAAGCGGCCTGCGGAACCGGCACCGGCTCGACGGGACGGACGGGACAGCCGAGATCCCTCGACCGCAACGCCGGACCGTCAACGGCAACGCTGTCACAACGCCTTCGCAGCGCGGAAGAGCGATCATCGATCACGCCTGCGTATCGGTCGAAATCCGACGTGTGCCGCCTGACATCACGCCGAGCAGGCGTCATCGAGCCGGAGAGGAAGCCTGTCTCCGCCATCGACCTGACGAGCCGGCGCGAGTACCACTTGTCCGCACCGTAGTCCAAGGAGGGACATCATCATGAATCCGCACCTCGAGAAGCCGGCGGCCGTCGGCGCCGCCGCACTGGCCGTCGCCGCCGCGGTCGCCGGGGCAAGCATCGCCGGAGAGCGCGCCGCGCCCGGTGAGGTCGCCGCCAAGTTGGCCAACTTCGCATCCGCGCTGCCCGCCGTCGAGCAGCTCAACCTTGCCGAGCTGATGACGTCGAACGACACCGTACTCGCCATTGCGATCCAGGCCACCCGGGAGCTGGGTCAGGTGGGGGCCGCCATCCACCATGGCTTCCAGAACTGATCGGACCATCCGCTGATCTAAATGGGGGTAGGCCGCGGCTTCGCGCGGCCTACCAATCTGCAGAGGAGTGCAGATGACAGTTTCGGTCCAATGGCCGACCCGCTCGTGGGTGACCGCGGTCCGCGCTGCGGAGATCTGGCGGCCGTACCCTTTCCAGCAATTCATCCTCAAGCTGCACGGCTGGTGCAACCTGTCGTGTGACTACTGCTACGTCTACGAGATGGCGGATCGGTCGTGGCGGGATCGCCCACGCGCCATGCCGACGGCAACGCTCGGGCGGGCGGCCAGCCGGATCGGCGAGCACGTCGCCGAGCACGACCTGCGCACGGTCAACGTTGTGCTGCACGGCGGGGAGCCTCTGCTGGCCGGGCTGGACAGCATCGCCCACGCGGTGCGCGCCGTCCGGCGGGCGGTTCCTACCGGGGTCGACCTGACATTCCGGCTGCAGACCAATGGCACGCTGCTGACCGGAAAGGTGCTGGACCTCCTGCTAGACCTCGACGTCAAGGTGGGCATCAGCCTGGATGGCAACCGTCGAGGCAACCGACATCGCCGATACCCTGGCGGCCGGGAAAGCTACGACGCCGTGGTACGCGGGATCGAGACGTTGCGCCAGGATCGGTATCATCGGCTGTTCTCGCACCTTTATGCCACCGTCGACCTGGACAACGACCCGATCGAGACGTACGAGACACTGCTATCGTTTCAGCCGCCGTTCGTGGATTTCCTTTTGCCGCACGGAACCTGGGACGCGCCGCCGCCGGGCCGCACCACCGATCCAGCCAGCACACCGTATGCGGACTGGCTGGTCGCCGTCTTCGACCGCTGGTACGGGGCCCCCCGACAGGAAACCCGGATCCGCTTTCTGAGTTCGATCATGAACTTGATACTCGGTGGTCACGGCCAGGTGGAGACGATCGGACTCGAGCCACGCGCGCTCGTGGTGGTCGACACGGACGGGTCCATCCAGCAGGTGGACTCCTTGAAGGCGACCTTCCCGGGAGCGCCGGAGACCGGGCTGAATGTCTTCCGGCATGCCTTCGACGACGCCCTGGACCATCCCGTGACGGTGTCTCGCCAGGTCGGCATGTCGGCCCTGTGCGACACCTGCCAGCGCTGCCCGGTGCGGGATATCTGTGGCGCCGGGTACTTTCCTCACCGCTACCGCGCCGGCAGCGGGTACCTGAACCCGTCCGTGTACTGCCCGGACCTGTTCGCCCTCATCGTCCACATTGGTGACCGTATCGTGAGAGACCTGAACGAACTCGTGGAGCCTACATGCAGATGACGACGTTGAGCCTTCCCACCGACGAGTTCGATCTGCTGGCCGCCGGATCCGCGGGTGCCGATACTCATACGCTTCTACGCACTTGCCAACTGACAAAGCGGTTCCTGCAACTGCGGGTGCTGGCCGACGACACCGCGAACGCCCACCCCGAGGTGCGACAGCATATCGACCTGCTCTCGGCCGTGCAGCGGACCGACGCCGCAGCGGTGGCGACGGTGCTGGGTCATCCCCAGGTTGGTGCGTGGCTGTCGCACTGCCTCCAGCGACTTCACACCACGACCGAGCCGGACGACGTACCGCTGGATGTCACGGTTGGACAGATCGCCGCAGTTGCTGCCGCCGCAGCGATTCGAGCCGGCCATTGCGCCGAGGTCACCGTGCCGCTGCGCCGGGGCGAGCTCATGCTGCCCACGCTCGGGCTGGCCCGGCTGGCGGACGCAGCCTCGTTCGATCCGGCGACGATCCGGATCGAGCCGGCTGGCACGGTCGTCGCCAGCGGTGGCCGCACGATAGCGATCCCGCCTGACCCAAGCGCCGACGCACCCGGGTGGTACGGCCTCCGCCGCCTCTCGGCGACTGCCGGCGGGCACACCGTGGTCGTGGATCTGGACGACCTCAGTCCACACCGCCCGAGCCTGGACCCGTTGGCCCCGCGCCTCTCCGCGCTGGAGTTAGCCCAGTGGCAGGAAATGCTGGACCGGTCGTGGGCGCTGCTTGTCGCGGTGCATCCCCGGCATGCCTGCATGGTCGGTGTGTCGCTGCGCTCGCTCATTCCGCTCGCTGGCATGCCGGGCATGGCGAGCGCAAGCATGACCTCGAGCGACGCGTTCGGTGCCGTGTTCCTCTCCCGCCCCGTCGACAATGAGATGTTTGCCGCCACGATCGTGCACGAGCTGTTCCACTCGACGCTGAACGCGATACTGGACCTGATTCCCTTGCATCGCGCACCGGGCGGGGAACTGCTGTACTCGCCGTGGCGCGACGATCCCCGCCCGCTGCACGGCATCCTGCACGGCGCGTACTCGTTCATGGGCGTCGGCGACTTCTGGCGACGCCGACATGAAAACCGCGAAGACCGGGAGGCGCGGTTCGAGTTCCTGCGTACCAGGCACGAGGTCGAGGTCGCGCTGCGCACCCTGCTGCACAGCGATTACCTCACCGAGGAGGGTGTGCGTTTCGTCCGCGCAATGAGCGCCAACATCGCGTCCTGGCCGAACCCGAACGCGCCGGACGAGGCGGCCGGTGCCGCCGAGGACGTGACCGACCACTGGCTCCGGTGGCGCCTGCACAACCTGCACCCCGACCAGGCTGAGATCGACGCAATCGCCACCGCTTGGCGCAACGCCGAAGATCAGCACCTGGACCTAGACGCCCTTCGTACGACGATCCGTCCGGTGACCCGCACCCAGTTCCGCGGCGAACGGGGTCGGATCAGAGTGCGCACTGTGCAACTGCGCGACCCGGACTTGTTCCAACGGATCGTCAAGGGGCAAGCAGAACGACCGGTCGAGGCCACCCCGGCCGACGTCGCTTACATCGCCGGCCACTACGCGGACGCCATCGAGCGCTATGAGCGTGAGCTGACCGAGCGCCCCGACCGCGCCGAGCAGTGGGCCGGTCTCGCGCTGGCCTGCCGCCGCAGCGGCGACGAGGAGGCGGCCCTGGTTCTCACCAGCCGCCCGGAGGTGGTACGCGCATTGCACCGCGCCGTGACGCCACCGGCTAGCCCGGTTCAGTTGGCGAGGTGGCTAGGCAAACGGAGCGTGGATCGTGTCCCAGCTCGATGACAGGCCCGACCCGGCCGCGCTCGAGGATGCGTATCGGATCGGGTCATAGTGGCGAGGGCAGGGGGTTTCGTCAGTGCGCATCGACGTCTTTCAATCGCCGTCGCGGCTGGGCGCACTGACGCGACGACCGAGTTGGGCATCATCGGTCAGCAGGGTGTTGATCGCGAAGGCTGCGGAGTTGCGCCGCATGGCCGCCACCGGCGGCAATGCGCGCCGCAGGCAACCTTGGCGCACTGCTGGTCGACATCGCCGCGGCAAGGAGGCCGAGCACTGACTAGGGATCGCCACCACTGCGGGCCAGCTCGTGCCGGCCAGCGAGTTAGGCGAGCTGCTGGGGCATCGCGGCGAGTTCGCGGAGGTTGAGTGCCGGCAGCATGTCGCGTTGGCAGCGAGCAACCCACCGACGGTATGGCGGCTCGGGCTGCTCTCTACGACCAGGGCCGACACCGCGAGGCGGAACAGTGGTTCCGGCGTGCCTCGGCCGACCGGCATCCGGACGCCATGCACCGGTTGGGCCAACTCGCAGCCCGGCAAGGCGCTGCTCGGCCACAGCTCGGCAGCGTTCACCGTCCGCGGCTGCAGCTAGGTCGCCGGCGATCAGCCGAGAGGCGGCGGCTCCGGAGGCGGCGGTGCGGCCGGCTCATCGAGCTTTCTCAGGCGGACCCGCACCGGGTCCACCTCACGTACGGGAAGCCCGGTCAGGATGTTCAGCGCCTGTTGCCAGGCGTCGCGCGCCGCCTGACTCTCCTCGGCGGCATGGTGGGCGTCGCCGAGTCGGACGAGAGTCTTCGCCTCGTGAAACCGGTCACCCAGCTCCCTGAACAGGTCGATGGCGCGAGCGTAGCTGAGGATCGCCGAATGCTGCTGCCCGAGGTGGTGCCGGGCGAACCCGATGGTGTCCCACGTGTGGGCCTCGCCATCCATGTTGCCGAGATGCTGGTGGAGACCCTGCGCCCGCAGGCAGTGCGTGAGAGCCTCGCGGTGGCGGCCGAGTCGGATCTCGCACCAGCCGGCGGCGTTCAACGACTCGGCCTCCCCCCAGCGATGGCTGGCGGCGCGGAACAGTTCCTGGGCGCGACGGACGTGGTCCAGAGCCCGGTCAGGCTGATCGAGACAATCCCACAGGAATCCGATGTTGTGATGGGTCTGGGCCTGTCCTGCGAGGTTGTCGAGCCGACCGTAGAGGTCCAACGCCTCCGTGAAATGGCGGTGGGCCTCCTCATAGTCGCCGAGCAGCGTACTGACGCTGGCGATCGCGCGGTGGGTGTACGCCTCGGCCACCGGCTCACCCAGGTGCTCGGCTGCCCGTAACCCTTCGCGCCACACGTCAAGTCGGTCACTCGAACCGACCTGCCGGTTCAGGAACGTGTCCAACACCCAGGCGAGCTGCCAAGTGCGCCGGTGCCATCCCAATCCGGCAGCCCGTCCTACGGCGGCGAGTAGCGGGCGTTTTTCGGCGTCCAGCCACGCCAGCGCCGCCTGGCGATCGGAGAACTGCTCCGGGCACGTGCCGACCGATGGCGGCTCGAGCGGAATCGGGATCGCGTCCCGAGCCGGATGCAGCAGCCGATCGGCGGCGTATCCGGTGTGCAGGTAGTGGTCGAGCAGCCGTTTGACGGCGGCGTCCCGCTCACGCGCCGGGACATGGGTTCCGGCGAGTTCGGTGGCGTACGTGAGCACGAGGTCATGGCAGACGTACCGGCCTGGAGCTCGCTCGCGGAGCAGACTGATTCCGGCCAGTTCCGTCAGCATCTTCCGGGCCTGCGGAAGGCGAACAGCGGCAAGGCTTGCCGCCGCACGCGTTCCTATCTCGCAGCCGTGGTTCAGGCCGAGGAGCCGGAACAGGCGTGCCGCAGCCGGGGTGAGCGCCGCGTACGACCAGGAGAACGCGGCCCGGATCCGACCGCTGGGATCGATGGAGTCCAGCGCGTCAAGGCGGTCGCCCATCTCGATCAGCTCTGCGACGACCTGCACAAGCGGGAATCCGGTCTGCTGAGCGCGCGCGGCGATGATGCCGAGCGCGAGCGGCAGACCGGCGCAAAACGCGATCACATTCTCGGCCGCGGCGGGATCGGCATCCACCCGATCGGCTCCGAGCCGGTCGGCCAGTAGCTCCCGAGCCTCGCACCCGGTCATCGGATCGAGGACGATTGAATGGGCACCGCCGTCGACAACCAGACCGGTGAGCAGGTCGCGGCTGGTGACGACGACCAGCGCGGTCCGGGTGCCTGGCAGCAGCCGACGGACCTGACCGCTGTCGCGGGCATTGTCCAACAGGATCAGGACCCGTTTACCGGCGACAAGGCTACGGTACAGGCCGAGCTGGGATTCGAGGGCTGCTGGAATCCGCTCCGCCGGCACCTGGAGGGCGTCCAGTAACCCTCGCGCAACCTCGGCGGTGCTCAATGCCGACTGGCTCCCATCGAACCCCCGCAGGTCAACATAAATCTGTCCGTCCGGGAACAGGTGCGCGAACCGGTGCGCCCAATGCACCGCCAACGCGGTCTTGCCGACTCCCGCCGTGCCGGACACCGCCACGATGGCGA
Organism: Micromonospora echinaurantiaca; assembly: GCF_900090235.1. Taxonomy (NCBI): domain Bacteria; kingdom Bacillati; phylum Actinomycetota; class Actinomycetes; order Micromonosporales; family Micromonosporaceae; genus Micromonospora; species Micromonospora echinaurantiaca. The sequence continues at coordinate 3,650,079 of NZ_LT607750.1, forward strand.
CCGCGGTCGACGCCCCACCCAGCAGAGCCTCCATGGTCGCCAACTGCGACTTGCGGCCGACGAAGACGGCCAAATCGGCTGGCAGCTGTGCCGGTCTCACGACGACGGCCCCGGCTACCGCCTCCGCGACCGGCACTCCGGCAGACGGCCGGGACGACCCGACGGTCGATACTGGAGATGTCGGTACCGCCGGTTCACCCCGCAGAATCTCCCGGTGCAACGCCTGGAGCTCCGGACCGGGGTCGGTGCCCAACTCCTCCGCGAGTCGCGCCCGGGCCCGGGCGTAGTGCTCCAGAGCGTCGGCCGGCCGACCCGCGGCCCGCAGCACCCGCATGAGCGCCGCGATCAGCGACTCGGCGCGCGGATGCTCGCTGACCATCCGCGTGAGGGGGCCGAGCACCTCGCCGGGGTTGCCGACCCGCAGCTCGGCGTCGGCCCAAGCCACCGTGGCGTCGAGCCTCTCCTCTTCCCAGCCGTCGCGCATGCAGGCAGCCCAACTCCCACGCATCCCGGCCAACGGGACGCCGTGCCACTGAGCCAGCGCTTCCCGCAGCAACCCCGCCCGTCGCTCCTCCGGGCAGTCCGGCTCCCTCGCGGTGGCGGCGAACCGACGGAACCGGAACAGGTCGATCAAGTCCGGATCAACGTCCAGCAGGTAACCACCGTTGGAATGGACCAGCCGTGGTGACATCCCGGCGGCGTGCACCGCACCGAGTACCTTGCGTACCCGGGTGACATGGGCGCGCAGCGCCCCTCGGGCATCGCTTGGCGGAGAGTCGTCCCAGAGCCTCTCGACCAGAACGTCCGACGGCACGACCTGTCCGGGATCCGCCAGCAGGGCGGCCAGTAGCGCGCGCCGCCGCGGTTCCCCGGAGTCGACGGGCTGCCCATCGACCAGCAGCACCACCGGGCCCAGAAGGCGATACCGCACCGTCGTCGTCAGACCGCTGTACGAAGTCGCGCCGCCTCTGGTCCTCATGGCTCCGCCCGGACAGAAGTAGGACTAACAGCAATGCCGACCACTGCCGGGTGGATTATGACCCGTTCGTTCGTTGTACGGTACGCCGAGGTTTGCGTTGTACAGTTCGCTCCGGCCCGCCCCATGTGATCACCCAAGCTCGCGCTGAACCTCACTCCATGACGGCAATCTCGCCATTTAGTGCAGGGCAGTCTCACACAGGTCGACTGATCGTCAGCCCAGTTGCCCCCGCGAGTGATGTCCAACGCCCGCCTTTCCCAGGTATGTTTAGCTACTCGGAGCTGGCAGCAGGAGCGCGACGTCCTAATAGGAGGGGCCTCTGGCCCCAACCACCCTCAAGTTGTTCGTGCCCCCAGCAGACTGCAGAAATCTCCCCATCGGATCACAGCTGAACGCTCAACGGCTCGACAAAAGACGACCTCTGCGGCAGGCCCAGAGCTCATAACACGAACCCAACCACGACACGAAACGACGACCGCTGTGGGCTGCCACCCTTCAGCGCCTGTCGTAAGGAAGGGTTCAACTCCGAAGGGGATCACCGAGAAGCTGGGCGGCTTTTAACGAGATTAGACTTATCTGGTTGTCGATTGTTGGTGCCCAGTGCATCGCCTGGATGGACCACTGTCGTTGATGCCTAGCCGTAGCCGGTGGTTGGGATAGGCGGTGCGGTTGACTCACCTCATCGAGCCTCGGGCTGGCTGAGTCCCCTCCTGGACACTGCAAGATCAGCAAGGAAGAGGGTGGTCTCATATCAGGCGTGATCATCAGATTGCATTAACCCCACTGCAGGACGTGTTGGCGACGGTGGCCGAGGCCGCTTGGTGAGGAAGCGACCCCGGCCAGCGTCACGGGTTCCTTTAGAGTGGGCGTTTCACCAACTGCGGTCTAGATGCAGGTTAAGCTGCGAACCCTGACGTGATCGACCTCCGATCCCATCCCACAATGAGCGCCGTAGAGGACCATCCCTGGTTGCGGTAGGCAGTATGGTCATTGTTCACGCCACTAACGGCGACAACATCCGAACGTAGATCCCCATCGATGTCAGCGAGCTTGAGGGGCCACAGCGCTCCGAACCCACTGACGAGTGCTTTGCGGTCCCAACCGACGATGACACCACTGGACGCGTTCCACCCCTGATTTCGATAGACCGTGAGGTCGTTGTTCGCACCACTTGCGGCCACGAGGTCAGCGCGCCGGTCGCCATCGATGTCCGCGAAGTCAAACTCGAGCGACCCTCCGAACCCACTGACGAGCGGCTTACGATCCCAACCGACGATGACACCGCTGGAAGCATTCCACCCCTGATTGCGGTACACAGTAACGTCGTTGTTCGCGCCCGTGGTTGCGATCAAGTCGGCTCGCCGGTCGCCGTCGATGTCGGCGAATTTGAGGCCATCGAGCGAGCCGAACCCACTGGCAAGCAGCTTCCGGTCCCAGCCAACAATGACACCGTTGGCAGAATTCCATCCTTGATTACGATACGCCGTAATGTCATTGTTGGGTCCACTCACCGAAATCAAATCCGCCCGACCATCCCCGTCGATATCGGCAAACGTGGTTCTAGACGCATCCCCGAACCCGCTGACAAGCGACTTACGATCCCAACCGACGATCACGCCACTGGAAGCGCTCCACCCCTGATTACGATACGCCGTGAGGTCGTTATTAGGACCACTCACTCCGATAAGATCCCTCCGGCCATCTCCATCAATATCAGCATACTCTGTCTGCTCTACCACGTTGATACCGGGGAACACACCGGGTGTGTACCAGCGCTTGGCACCCCCGAAGTCGTCGAAGTAAATCGGCGCACCTGAGGACAGAGCTCGCGCCCCTCCGGCCCTGAAGTTGACCGTCGGGCGGGACATCACGGTGCCGTAATGAGGGTGGTCCACCTCGGCTGAGGCGGTGTACTGACCACCGATGTACACGGTGCCCTGGGTCACGGATTCGTCGCAGTAGGGAGACACATAGGTTCGCTTCACGTGGATGTGCTGCACGGCAAAACCCACTCTCCAGTGGGTGAGTTTTCCTGCGGCGAAGGTGAGGTTGATCTCCGTCTGCTGCTGGAACGCCAGTGCGGACTTCACCTCCCAGCCGAACTCAGCGTTGATCTCCGCGACCGCCGCGCTGGCACTGACACTCGCCGAGCCGGAAACCGACACCTCGAAACTCAGGTCCCTCGTCTCCGCATACTTGCGCGACGAGCCCTGCGACTGTGCACGATGGTCGGCCCATCCTTCCTTGTAGTCACCCCACACGACCGCACCCGGTTGGTACTCTCGATACGAGTAACCGGGATCGCAAGGCGGTACGGGGCTTTGCGGAGCGACAGGTCCGGCGGATGCGGGCGCTGAAGCCAGCACGACCGCTACGACACCCGCCAGCATCGTTGCAGCTTTTTTGAGCATGGACTCTCCACTGATTGACCGAAGTCCTCATCTGGGGCACTACGAGACGCTCCGCCTCCGGAGGGCAACTGTGACGGAAGACGCGCTCGTGTTGCCTCCGATAGGACTCGTGTTGCCTCCGGTAGGAGCATGGTGACGTGCTGGAGTATTGCGTCGGCATAGGGCTTGTATAACGCCACAGATGGGAACCGTCTCAGCTCGGCTCGATTCGATTGACGCCTGATCTGTGAGGATTTGTTCCTCGGGACAAGCCGCCCTACGATGGCGGCCCGCCGACGGCCTGGAACCCCTGGCTCCCTCATCCACAGTCACCTGATCTTCGAGGAAGCCTGCCGGCGCACGGGCATTGGTTCTGCGAAGACCTGGCGGCCAATGCGAGCCGCCTCAGGTCGCGCGTAGAAGCCACTCGCACCGCTGAACAGCAAGCGGCAGCCGACCACTACTGAGGTAATCAGTCCATATCTCGCCAAACGTGACGGTCTTGCTCGACGACGCCAGGACGCTACCGCCGCGGCTCAGGTCGCCGAGGCGGGGTTGCAGATGGTCATCAACCTCGAAAGACGAGCGTGACGCCGGTTTAGCCGACACCAGCTCCAAGATCCGCACCCGGATTGCCCGTTCAAGGCTGTATAAGAGGTACTAGGTGTTTTGTCCATGGACGTTGGTGACGCGGCGGGGATCTTGAAATAGGTGAGGACCTCCGGGTGAGGTGGAGCTTGTCGAAGGTTCCGCATCACCCGGGAGGTCCTCGTGCCCCACGCTAACGCACCCCTGACCGAACGCGGCCGGCTGCGTCTGGCCAGCTGCGTCGTTGATGACGGCTGGCCGCTGCGCCGGGCGGCGCAGCGGTTCCAGGTCAGTCCGACCATGGCGAAGCGGTGGGCCGACCGGTACCGGGTCGAGGGTGTGGCGGGGATGGTCGACCGGTCCAGCCGGCCGCTGCGGTCACCGCGACGCACGCCGGCGCCGGTGGAGCGGAAGGTGCTGCATCTGCGGGCGAAGCGCCGGTGGGGACCGGCGCGGATCGGTGGCCGGTTCGGGCTGGCGGCGTCGACGTGTCATGCGGTGCTGCGCCGGGCCGGAGCCGCCCGCCTGGCCCACCTGGACCGGGCCACGGGCCGGCCGGTACGCCGTTACGAGCATCCCGCGCCCGGAGACCTGGTCCACGTCGACATCAAGAAGCTGGGCAACATCCCCGACGGCGGCGGATGGCGCACCCAGGGCCGGCGTCAAGGAAAACTCAACCGCACCGCCACCACAGACCACGCCACCGACCGGTGGGGCGGCGCCCGGCTCGGCTACTCCTACCTGCACACCGCCATCGACGACCATTCCCGGCTGGCCTACACAGAGATCCTCGACGACGAACGCAAAGACACCGCGGCCGCCTTCTGGCGCCGCGCGCAGGCCTGGTTCGCAGCCCACGGCATCACCGTCCGCCGGGTCATCGCCGACAACGGCTCCTGCTACAAGTCCTTCCTCTGGCGCGACACCCTGCACGAGCTGGGCATCGCCGTGAAGAAGACCCGCCCCTTCCGGCCGCAAACCAACGGAAAGGTCGAACGGTTCCACCGCACCCTTACCGAGGAATGGGCCTACGCCCGCCCATACCCCTCCGAATCAGCCCGCCGAGCAGCCCTACCCGCCTGGCTCCACGCCTACAATCACCACCGCGCCCACACCGCACTCGGCGGCCACCCACCAACCAGCCGCGTCCCCAACCTCTCTGGACAGCACAACTAACTTGATCTTTAACCTTTGGCGGCTGGTCGGTGACCCCGGCTGATCATGGTGACAGCCCCTGGTCGATCATCTTCTTGTCGAGGGAAGAGGATCAATACCAGGGGCTGTCTTGGTGATCAGTGTGCATGATGCTGGTTCTGCTGGTGCGTTCGGGGAGCTGGCGGCGTTCCGGCGGGAGTTTCATGGCTGTCTGACCGCTCGGGCGGACGCGATGTTCGAACTGGCCGACGCGGTGTTGTGCGGCGACGGGCCGGTGCATTCGCTGGTGGAGCTGTCGCTGGTGGGCGAGCATCGTCGTGGTCATGGGTCGCTGTACGCGGCGCTGGCCCGAGGTCGGGTGGATGTCGAGCGGCTGCGCAGGAGCTTGGCGGCGCTTCCGCTGCCTCGCGGGGCCGACGGCCGCCTCGTTCTGGCGGTGGACATCACCTGTTGGCTGCGGCCGGACGCGCACACCTCCGCGGAGCGGATCCTGTGCCACACCTACGGCCGCGGCAAGGACCAGCACGTGACGATTCCTGGCTGGCCGTACTCGTTCGTCACGGCGTTGGAGCCCGGCCGCAGTTCCTGGACCGCGCCGCTGGACGCTCAGCGACTCGCGCCGGGCGATGATGCCGCCACTGTCACCGCCGGGCAACTGCGCCACCTCGTGCAGCGACTCATCACCGCCGGGCAGTGGCGCACCGGTGATCCCGACATCCTGGTCGTCGCCGACGCCGGCTACGACACGCCCCGATTGGCATACCTGCTGCGCGACCTGCCGGTGCAGGTGCTGGGCCGGATGCGCTCCGATCGAGTGCTGCGCCGCGCGGCCCCGCCCCGACGGCCGGGCACGAACGGCCGACCACCCCGCCACGGCGGCGAGTTCATCTTCGGCGATCCCGCCAGCTGGGGCGCGCCCGAGGTGACCACGGTGACTGACACCCGCCTCTACGGCACCGCGACCGCCCGCAGCTGGAACCGGCTGCATCCCCGGCTGACGCACCGCAACGCCTGGATCGACCAGACCGGCGACCTGCCACTCATCGAAGGCACCGTGATCCGGCTGGAGGTGAATCACCTACCCAGCGGCGCGATCCCGAAGCCGGTGTGGCTGTGGTGGTCCGAGACGGATGCCACACCCGCCGACGTCGACCGGCTCTGGCAGGCGTTCCTGCGCCGCTTCGACATCGAGCACACCTTCCGGCTGCTCAAACAGACCCTCGGCTGGACCTGCCCGAAGATCCGCACCCCACAAGCCGCCGACCGGTGGACCTGGCTCATCCTGGCCGTCTACGCGCAGCTGCGCCTGGCACGCGGCCTCACCGGTGACCTGCGCCGCCCCTGGGAGAAACCGACACCGCCCGAACGCCTCTCACCCGCCCGCGTCCGCCGAGGGTTCCGGCACCTCCGCCCGAAGACCGCCTGCCTGGCCAGCGCGCCGAAACCCTCCCGCCCAGGCCCAGGGCGACCACCAGGCCGACCCAACAAGCAACCCGCTCAACGACACGACGTGCACATCAGCCCGAACGCAAGGAAGAAACCGAAGACCTCGAGCAGTCCCCGCCCACGCCGCACAGGTTAAAGATCAAGTTAGGTCCTGTCTTAGAAATGAAACCGGCTGACCGTCTGCCGTTGACCCACGTTGGTCTGGCATCGGCGTTCGGTGAACGATAGATGGCGAGGCCTCCGGTAGAGAAGTTCATCGACCAAGACGAACTTTCATACCGGAGACCTCGTGGCCCATCAAGCTTCACCTTGCCGATGAGCAGGGCGGTAAGCCGTCGTCGACGATGCTCACCGCCGACACCACGGTGACAACCCTCAGTTCGTCCCGTGCTGGCTGGCATCCCGGTCACCAGGGCCAGCGGTGCCCGACCGCGCACACGACCGGGTCGAGTCCTGGCGGACAGGGCCTACAGTTCCCGCACCAATCGGCAGCACCTGGCCCGCCGAGGGATCGCCGCGACCACCCCGATCAAGACCTCAGGCGGCGAGCCGGCGCACGAAGGGCTGGAAGGGGGTCTGCCACCGACCTTCGAACCCAGCGCCTACCGGCAACGCGACACCGTCGAGTGCGGCATCAACCGGCTCAAACGCCACCAGGGCCTGGCCACCCGATACGACTGTGAGGATGATCTAGTGCCGCCCGGGACTGGAGTCTGACCCGCGATACGACCGGCTTCCGATGCCTTGAGTTTGATCTGTCGACTCGAGTCCTGGGCGGTGCTTGCTGCCGCCGGACCGGCGGGACGTGTCCCGATAGGGGCCTTGCCGCTAACAAGGCACCATCACAGTCCTGACCGCCCCTACCGGCCCGGCGACGGCCATCCGTTCCCGAGCCGTCAGGAGCCGAACAACCGTGACCAGCATGTCCTACCGGCCGACGACCAGCCAAGACGACACCTCACCCGAAGCGGTTCTCGGTGTCGACACGCACAAGGAGGTCCACGTCGCCGCAGTCGTCAGCATCCATGGCGTCCTACTCGGCAGCCACAGTTTCCCGACCACGGCGGAGGGCTACCGCACGATGCTGGACTGGGCTGCCACACTCGGGCGAGTGCGGCAAGCCGGGGTGGAGGGCACCCATTCCTACGGCGCCGCGCTGACTCGCCACCTGCTGACCGTCGGAATCAGCGTCATCGAGGTCAACCAGCCGGACAAGGCCCACCGGCGCCGCCACGGCAAGACCGACGCCATCGACGCCGAAGCAGCGGCCAGAGCCGTCCTGTCCGGCCGAGCCACCGCCGCCGCCAAGACCAGCGACGGTCACGTCGAGCGCGTTCGCCTGTTCAAAACTGGCCAAAGCCTCGGCCACCAAGGCTCGGACCCAGGCGATCAACCAGCTCAAAGCCATCCTCGTCGGCGCCGACCCAACCCTGCGCGATTCCCTGACCGGGCTCAGCAACCCCAAGCTCGTCCGCCGCTGCGCTGAGCTCGACCCCGGCCAGCCCGACACCCCAATGTCAGCCGCCGCATACACCCTGCGTCTGCTCGCGCGCCGGATCATCGAACTTACCCGCGAGGCCGATGACCTGAACCAGCGGATCACCGATGCCATCAACGCCCACACACCCGAACTGCTGCGACGTCACGGTGTCGGTCCCGACACCGCTGCGGCGCTGCTCCTGGCCGCCGGCGACAACCCGCAACGACTCACCACCGAAGCGTCGTTCGCCGCGCTCTGCGGAGCCAGCCCGATCGAGATGTCCTCCGGCAAGACCCGACGGCGCCGCCTCAACCGAGGCGGCGACCGCCAAGCAAACTCCGCCCTCTACATCATCGTCATCGCCCGACTTCGCTGGGACCAGCGCACCCGCGCCTACATCGACCGGCGCGTCTCCGAGGGCAAAACCAGACGCGAAGCGATCCGCTGCCTCAAACGCTACGTCGCCAGGGAACTCTACGAACTCATCGTCCAGCCAACGAGCCACACCATCCACCGCTCGACCGCTTGACATCCATAGGGGCATCAAACTCGCCGTCCGCTAACCACGCCACCGTATACATCGCCACGACCAACGAATGGCTCCTACGCGGCTATGAAACACGGCCTAGCAGCCTCCGGGGTTGACGGCCGGATCTAGGTGGAAGAGATGTTGCCCGGTGGTAGTGGCGGCCCAGTCCCCGCGCACCACCCGGTTGCCCGGCTCCCAATAGCTGTAGTAGCCCGGCCAATGCAGGAACATCCAGTGCCCGTCATAGGAGCAAACCAAAAATTTTGCATACGTGTTGAAGGTGGATTCGGCTCCGTCCAGACTTATACCAGCGTACATCTGCGTACTACCATCACGAGCCACAATATCGCCGGTGGAGTTGGCGAGGAACATATACGAGTAGTGCTCGCGCCAGCTACTCAGCCAGCACGGAAGGAAGAACTGGTTCCAATAGTCGGCGTTCCGTTGGCCATTTGCAAAGATGCGCCAATCTTGGGCTGTGGTGCGCCAATGCGAATCCGTTGCGCCACCACGGATAAAGCGCCACGAGGCAAGGCAATACACACCGTTGGCATCGGTGCCGGCTCCCTGCGCTGCCGCCCTCGCTTGCTCGCGCCTGACCCTTGGCAAATCTTTGTCGTCGACGACGGTTATCCCCCTTAGCACCTTTCCGTTGCGGGTAGTGACCGTGTGAGCCGACCGGTCGATCCCCACGCTAAGATCGATGTGCTCCGCCGGACCGGCCGCGCCGTCGGTATCAGGGGTGTCGGCGAGGGCCGGCACCGCAACGAGGAGCAGGCTCACGCCAAGCACACCGACCAGCGTCCTGCGCACCGGTCGCAGACCGGCGACAGTGACATGCCAGAGCGCCGGCCGTGGCATCCTGATTCTCATCTCGTGACCTCGTTTCGTCGTAAACGTACGGCTGTTGCTGTCGACGCCATCAACGGCTGAATCCATCTCGGACAACTCTTCCGGTAGCCATCCCTGCTAGCGGCGGGCGCGAGGATATCGAGAACGGCTCAATGCTCGGTATGGGCTCGGTATAAGAACTCTTAGCAGTATGATCATCTGAGGAGTCTGCGGTAGCGGGTAATCGCGCAGGCTAGGCTCATGAATGCTTCGGGGATGTCGTCGCGGATCTCCCACCGGCGCGTAGTCGGCGGAACCAGTACAGCCGCTGGCGGACTGCGGGCGAGGCCGGATCTGCGGGAACGGCCCAGCATCGCCCGCCGGCTGCCTGGAAAGACCCCGGCCGCCGTGGAAGCGGCGATCTGCCAACTGCGCCAGGACCGCAAGCTCGGCCCGCGGCGCCTTGGCCCACTGCTGAACCGGGCGCTGATCGAATACCGCGACGACCTGGTACGCAGCCGCACCCAGACCGTGAACCGGCTGCATGTCCTGCTCGCCCAGTCCTGCCCGCGGGCGCCGCAGCCAACCTCACCGCCGACGCTGCGCGTGCGCCCCCGCCAGCTCCTGGCCCGCACCCACCGCCAGATCGCGGTTGACCTCGTCGCCGAGATCCGACGACTCGACCGCCGCCTCAACGCGGCCGGCGATGCCATCAGCAGCGCCGTCGTCGCGTCCGGCTGCACCCTCACACAGCTCTACGGCGTCGGCGACATCGTCGCCGACATCCTGCTCCCCCGCACCGGGCCGGTCAGCCGGTTCGCCTCGCCAGCCCACTTCGCGTCCTTCAGCGGCGTCGCCCCGATCGAAGTCTCCTCTGGCGACGTGGTCGGCCATCGGTCTGCTCGGCGTTGGTGGGCGAGAACTACCCGCCCGGGCACCGCTGAACGGCGCTATCGAGGGCGGCGTCCTCTTCGTGCCGGCTGATCATAGCGGTCCACTTCGCGATCGACGCGGTCGCCGGGCCGTTCCGGGCCAGACTCGCCGCGCACCACGTTTACCCCGCGATTCAGGTATCCCCGGTGTCGGCCCGGTGCTGGGGGTGGTGTTCGTCGCGCCGAGATCGATCGACCGGGTCCCCGGCCTGGCGCAGCTGTCCTCGTGGGCCGGGCTCACGCCGCGGCACGGCGAGTCCGACCTCGTCGTGCAACCCGGGCGGATCACCCAAGGGTTCCACGCTGGTGCGGTGGCCGCGGTCGAGGCCGCCCACGGTAGACCGCGTACCGCCAGGTGGCTGACCTGCACCCGCGCCCGCATCGCCGAGCGACGCGGAGGCAACATCGCCACGGTCGCGGCGTGCTCACCCTCGTCTACTACGGCCTACGCGACGGGCACCTCCGCGCCCTCGCACCGGCCCAGGCGGCGGCGTGAACAGGTTCGGACGTGACCGGACGCGTGGTCGTGCCACGTCTGGCTCCCGTCGGCCGACGGCGAGGCCGCACGCTTGATTGACCCCATTTCGGTAACGGTCGCACACCACCAGGCCCCGAAGGCGCGGGCGAATGGATGACCGGCAGCCGAACCACGGCCTGTCCTCCGACATAGGTCGGACCTTGCGACGCGACTACACCCGCAACCTATCTTCCGGCATGACCGTGGCGTCCACGGCGCCGGCGTCAAGGCCAAGCCCTACGAGTGGCTGCGGCCCAGCCTTGACCCCGACGCCGCACACGCGCCTGCGTGAACTCCATGCCGGAAGGCAGGCAAAACAACGTCAGCAGGTCAAACCCGGGCCTTGGCCGGCCCCGCTCCTTCATGGATGCGTGGCGAGTCGGACGGCGGCCCCTCCCACAAGGGCGGGTCGATGGCCGACGGGACGGCAGGAGTGTGCGTGCCGCTAGACGGCGACATCCCTTGTCTATCAAGGTCGCGCCTTCGACTTAACCCGACTTCCTCTTCAGCAATCAAGCCGATACCTGATCCTGATACTCCAACTTGTAACCGAGGCCGCGCACGGTGATGATATATCGAGGTACTGACGGGTCTGGCTCAACTTTGGAGCGAATTCGCTTTATGTGGACATCGAGCGCCTTCGTATCGCCCACGTAGTTGGTGCCCCAGACTAGGCTAATTAGCTGAGGGCGAGTCAGCACCCGACCAGCGTTACGCAACAGCACTTCAAGCAGCTCAAACTCCTTGAGTGGGAGATGTACACGGGCATCGTTAACGGTAACCACATACGCATCGACGTCCATTCGTATGCATCCCACCGCGAGGGGCCGGTCTGTCAACATTGCCGGCTCGTTCCGCCTGCGAAGCGCCGCCCGCATGCGGGCAATCAGTTCGCGCGCAGAAAACGGTTTCGTTACATAATCATCAGCCCCGACCTCAAGCCCGACCACCTTGTCGATTTCGTCGTCACGATCTGTCACCATGATGATCGGCACGGAGGAGTGTTGACGGAGTCTTCGACATATCTCAACGCCTGAGACTTCGGGTATCGCGACCTCGAGCAGCACGATATCTATCGCCCGCCGATCGAACTGCTCAAGAGCCGATGTGCCGGACATGGCGCCAGTGACGGCGAAACCCTCACCGCACAGCATCAGAGTAAGCGTTTCAGCGAAAGGCTTGTCGTCTTCAACTATTAGAACATGCGGCAAGATCTGATCCTTTACCTAAGGGACGTCTCGTAACCCTGGCGTCTGTCTGTTGAGGATGATCGGGCAGGATGCCTGGGTGCAGGTGATCACGGCAGCCCACCTTGAGTGGATCTTCCCGTTCACCGGGCTGCAGCCCGCCCAGTTCCGCAAGCTGGTCCGGCTGGTCGCCGAGCGTGGCGGTGATGGCATCGCCGACGGCCGGCCGGGCCGGCAATGGGCCCTCGACCTGGCCGACCGGGTGCTGCTGGTGGCCACCTACTGGCGTACCAACCTGACGATGCGCCAGATCGGCCCGCTGTTCGGGGTGTCGCACTCCGCGGCGCACCGGGTCATCGACACCCTCGCGCCGCTCCTCGCACTGGCGCCGGTGCGCAAACGGCCGGTCGAGCAGATCGCGATCGTCGACGGGACTCTGATCCCCACCCGCGACCACCGCCTGGCCGCCCGGAGCAAGAACTACCGGTACTCGACGAACCTGCAGGTCGCCATCGACGCCAGCACCCGCCTGGTCATCGCCGTCGGCGACCCGCAGCCCGGCAACCGCAACGACACCATCGTCTACCGCACCTCGGGCATTCAGGAGAAGCTGGACGGGAGGCCGGTGATGGCAGACGGCGGCCACCGGGGCAACCCCGAGGTGATCATCCCGTACCGCAAGCTCGCCGACGGGAGCGACCTGCCCGCCTGGAAAGAAGCCCTCAACGTCGAACACCGGACCGTCCGAGCAGGGGTCGAACACGCTCTGGCCAGGATGAAGTGCTTCAAGATCTTGCGTGACTACCGCCGCGCCGCCCACACATTGACCGACGCCGCTTCCGGCATCGCCCACCTCCACAACATCATCCTCGCCGGCTGACCACCGGCCTGAGGCCGGGCAACGCCTTCACCCAGTTACGAGACGTTCCTTAGTACCCATTGACCGCCCAATTTCGGTCGTTGACATGCGAAGATCCTCAAGACGGCTAGTCAGCGTCGATCTTGCCAATCGTCGAGGGGTCCGAGTTGTGGTAGGGCGGCTCGGTTGCCTGCAGCGGCAGCGCTTCACAGCAGCCCTGCTTGCTGTGGGGGCGTTCGACTGCATCGACGCCCGGCAACCCGGCAACGGCGAGAGTTACCCGGTCGTAGGCCTGCGTCGTGTCGAGGAGAACGAAGAAGAATTGGGGCGTCGTCCTGTCGAAGATTAGCCCGGAACCCGATGAACTGACGATGATTCCACTCCCATGGGTGGCACAGGTGTCCCGGATTGCCGACTCGAAGGTTTTCGCCGCCGATTCACTGAGGAACTGCACGCCCTTGATGCCAACGAGCGTTTCCCGAACAGCATCACGTTGTGCGGCGGTAGCGTCCGAACGGAGAGTCACGATGGCGCTATAGGGATCCAGCGTCACTTTACAGTTTACGGGCCGCGGCGTTTGCGGTCCCGAAGGTCGGGTCTGCGGATCGGAATCGGCGGAAGGCCCTGCGCTGGGGCCTGCAGCCGGGGCTAACGCCCCGGGGTCTGAACCAAAGTCCGCTGACCAGAGGGGTCCGGCCGCGACGACCATCGCCGAAACGGCCGCGACCGCTCCGGCGGCCGCGCCAGCCTGCCGGCGTCGGCGGCGTTGATTGCCGCGTGCCCGAACCGCCGAGGCCGGCGAAAGCTTTACCTGGGCGAGCACCATTCTCAGCTCGGACCCCAGCTCACGGAAATGCGGGGAATCCATCACCACTCCTTTCCTCCAGCCCGGCTCCCTCACCGAACGCCACCGCCAGTCGGGCCCGGGCCCGGTGGAGGTATGCCTTGACGCTGCCCACGGGCATGCCAGTGCTTTCGGCGATCTCCGCCACGGGATACCCGTAGAGGTAATGCAGGACGACAACCTGCCGCTGCTTGATTGGGAGTTGCTGCAGCGCTCGCACGATTGCTACTCGGTCCGGCCCCGGCCCCGGCGTTGGCGGCGGCTCACCGCGTCGCGCCCAAGCCCTCGCCCGGCGACGTGCGCTACGCCAACGGTTGGCTGCCAGCCTCCACGCCACCACGCGCACCCACGCCTCCGGATCGGCGTAAGCGCTCACCTTGTGCCAGTGCTGCCATGCCTTCGCGTAGGCTTCCTGGACCACATCCTGGGCGTCGGCCAGGTCGCCGTAGACAGCGAACACGTGACCAACGACGCGCACCGCCGTGGCCGTATAGAACGCATCGAACTCGGCCGTGCCGCACCCATCCGCCCTTGCCTCCTGCACCTCCACCTCCCTTGCAATCTCCGGAATGAAGACACCGCAGCGAGTCACTCGGTTACACTCACGGCCTGATCTAGTTGGCATGCGGCGCGGAGCATGAATACCGGGACCACGCATAGGCTGTGTCAGACGACAACGACGGGCTGATCGACGGCGACCACCGACGCCAGTATTACTGGATATCAAAAGATTCAAAACGCATAGATCAGACATAAGACCGCCCGCGCCTAGCATCATCGTTGAGGTGGATCCGAACGTGAGAAAAGTACTACCCACGGCCAACGCCATTTAATTGACGTCATTGAAAAATGCATCGCTCAGAATATTGGCGCAGTCGGCGAATCGACCGAAGCCGCATGAAGAAATTTCCCGTCGGGTCGGTGTCGGTCGATGGCACCACTTTCGGGATAGCCCGCCGGCATCGGTAGACGTTCCGGGTTGAGGTGGCCGACGGCTCAGCCGCCGTCCGCAACGGATCCGACGAGCGCAATCTAAGATTCCAGCTGCTGACCGGCGCTGAGACTGACTACTGCTACTCAGCGACAACGGTTGCGCCCGTCAGACCAAGCCACCTCGTTTGCTTCAGTCCCTTCTTCCGGTCATGAAGGGGCCCGGGAGCAGAATGTCCTTACTCCCGCGCTTTCACGGCTCACAGGTGCAGAGCGGGATCCAGGCCTACAGCGGTTAGTTGGTCGGCTGTGAACGGGCTGCGCTCGCCAGCCCCTGGTCCTCCGTTCTTGTCTTCGCAGGCGATGAAGATTCCGGTGCCGTCCGGCTTGCTCATGTTTAGTAGGTATGGCTTGGCCAGGATGTTCTCACCATTCGGGCCGCGCCTTGGGCTGTCGCCTTGCTCTGCGGCAATGCGGCGCTCGTTTGCGCCGGTTTCGTCTTCCGGGGGGGTCGCAGGATCGTAGTGAGTGGTTCGTGCGATGGTGAGTCTGACGTTGTACACGCCAGTGGGTGAGGTTAGGGTGCCTCTCCAGGCGTAGTACTCGCCCTTGCGATGTAGTGAGTCGGGCGGGCACGCCTCGTCCAGTCGTGCGGCGTCGTACGGCACCAGCTGACTGACGGCCGGGTTGTCCGGATTGCATTTGTGCATCTGTCGTTGCAAAGTGTCGAAGCCACTGACGTTAGGTGCTTCCCGTGCGAACGCCGATTTTAGTGCCGTCAGTAGCCGATCCGCCGGGTCGGCCGATGCAGCCGATTCGCTTGCCACAATGCTCGCCGACGAATTCGCCGCAGGTGGCAGCGGCGGTCCTGCCGACGGCTTGAGCGCGCTGACTCCAAGGAGTACCGCCACGGCGAGTAGTCCCAGCGCGCCCGAACTAACCGCGAGCCGCCGCCTCAGCTGAGAGCGTCGCCCACGCGTCACGAGGTCATCAATGTTTATGGAGGTGCGTGGAGAATCTGCCACATACTCCTCGAAGGTCTTTCGGTAATCGTTCATTTCATCCCTCATCTATATAAGCATTCGCTGCCAGCGACCGTAGGGTTTCAAGTGCCCGAGCCGACTGACTCTTGCCAGTTCCATCGGAAACTCCAAGCAGACGGGCTGTCTGCTCCACAGACAGGTCGCAGTAATAGCGCAGGATCACCACTGCTCTCTGTCTGGGACTGAGCCCGAGCAGTAACCGTCCGATGCTGTGCCGATCCCCGGGCTCGGTCGCCTCTATCCAGC
This sequence comes from Micromonospora echinaurantiaca, assembly GCF_900090235.1. Classification (NCBI taxonomy): domain Bacteria; kingdom Bacillati; phylum Actinomycetota; class Actinomycetes; order Micromonosporales; family Micromonosporaceae; genus Micromonospora; species Micromonospora echinaurantiaca. The sequence goes on from NZ_LT607750.1 coordinate 3,666,035, forward strand.
TCTCCGGCAACTGCACGGTGGCATGTTCATGTCGCCGCCATGGCCGCCGCAACTCGTCCAGCCAGGCGTTAGTCAGCATCCCTCGCACGTAGGCGTCTAGGTTCTCCGCCTGCCGGACCGACCGCCAAGACCGGAAGAGCTTTAGTAACACCGTCGACACGAGGTCGTCGGCGGCATGCCAGTCATGACAAAGTAAATACGCGACGCGGCGTAAATGCTCCAGCCGTGCCGACACATATTCCCGGTACTCGCTCTCCTCCTCGCGCGTCACACCCACCTTCTCTCCGTCGTCCTGCACAGGGGACGTATCGCAACTAGATACAGGTTGCATCCCGTTCAAGGAGGCTCAGCTGCGGGACAAGCCGGTCCGGGAGATCGCGAAGGACCTGGGGATCTCGGAGTCGTGTCTGCGGAACTGGCTGGCCCAGGCCGACACCGACGACGGTAAGCGCGAGGGCTTGACCAGCGACGAGCGCAAGGAGTTGGCGGCGCTGCGGAAGGAGAAGCGGCGCCTGGAGGTGGAGAACGAAATCCTGCGCCGGGCCGCGGCCTACTTCGCGCGGGAGAACGTCCTCCCAAAATGATCTACCCGGTCGTCGCTGATCTCGCCGCCGGCGGGATCGCGGTGGCGGTGGCGTGCCGGGTCCTCGGAGTGTCGACGTCCGGCTACTACGACTGGCGAAGCCGACCCGTCTCGCCGCGTGAGGCGGCCGATCAGGCGCTCGGTGAGCTGATCCGCGAGGTCCATCAAATGTCACGGGGCACCTACGGATCCCCGCGGATGCACGCCGAGCTGCGGCTGGCCGCGGGGGTGCGGTGCAGCCGCAAACGCGTCGAGCGGCTCATGCGGCACTCCGGTCTGCAGGGCGTCTACCGACGCCGCCGCACGGGCTGCACCGTGCGCCACCCTCACGCCTCGCCGTCGGCGGACCTGGTCAACCGGCGGTTCGGCGCCGACCGGCTGGACGAGTTGTGGGTCACCGACATCACCCAGCACCGCACCCAGACCGGCTGGGTGTACTGCGCGGTCGTGCTGGACGTGTTCGCCCGCCGGGTCGTGGGCTGGTCGATCGCCGACCACCTACGCTCCGAGCTGGTCATCGACGCCCTCGACATGGCCCGCTGGCGACGCCGCCCCACCGAGGGGCAGACAGTGGTCCACTCCGATCACGGCAGTCAATACACGTCCTCGGCCCTCGGGCAACGGCTACGGTCGGCCGGGCTGCTCGGCTCCATGGGCTCCATCGGCGACTGCTACGACAACAGCATGGTCGAGTCGTTCTTCGGCTCCATGCAGCTCGAACTGCTCGACCGCCAGCCCTGGGCCACCCGCCAGGAGCTGGCCAACGCCATCTTCGAGTGGATCGAGGCCTGGTACAACCCACGCCGACGCCACTCAAGCCTTGGCAACCTGTCCCCCATCGACTACGAACGACAACACACCCCGGCCGCAGCCGCAGCCTGACCATCACGGAAGCCGTCCGGGAAACCGGGGGAGTACAGACGATCGTCCGGACGGCCTTCTCGTATGCGGCCGCTTCAGCATCGAGGAACCGACGCGGTGGGCGAGCTCCCGCAACATGGTCAGGGTCGTGAACACCTCGACGTCGGCGCTGGTGGTGGGGCGCAGTCGGGTGGCGGTGGTGAGGATGAGCCGGGTGCTCTGGCCGCGGAACCGGGCCCGCACTGCCTCCGGGGCGGTGACCACCAGGGCGTGTAGCTGCCGCTGGGCAGTGACGATGGCTTCCACGGCTGCCCGGCGGGCGGTCAGCCGTGCCTGCAACGCCGCCCCGTTCGGGCCCGGTCTTGGGCTGTGCCAGGTGGGTGCGGGCCAAGGCGTCGCGGGCGGCGCGTTCGGCATCGATCGGGTCGGACTTCGCGCCGGCGCGGCGGGCCGGGCGCGCAGGCCGGTCCAGTTCGATGACCAGCTCACCAGCGTCGGCCAGGTGCCGGGCCATGCCGGCGCCGTAGCCGCCGGAGCCCGCGTTGAACGCCTTCGCCATCACCTTCAGCGACCGCTTCCCAGCCGCTGAAACCTACTAACCAAGATCGCCGAAAAACACCGTTAGCGAGACGCCCTCACGGGCCGGCGAGGGCTTCTGTCGGTGCGAGTCGGCTTGCTCGTACCGCAGGATAGAGGCCGGCGATGGCGCCGATTAGGAGGGTGGCCGCTAGGCCTCCGGCCATTGCCTGGGCCGGCATGACGACGGGCCAGCGTTGACTGGCTGCGTAGAGCGCGGTGGCGAGGATGGCGAGTAGGGTTCCGCCCACGCAGCCTAGGGTGGAGAGTAGTAGCGATTCGGCGAGGAACTGCCTGCGGATGTGTCCGCGGGTGGCGCCGAGCGCTCGGCGTAGTCCCACCTCGGCGCGGCGTTCGAGTACCGAGATCACCATGGTGTTGGCGATACCGACGCCGCCAACTAGGAGCGCTACCGCACCCAGGCCGAGGAGCAGCCCGTTAAGGGCGTTATCGGTGGCCTGTTGGGCGGCCAGTGCCTCGGAGGGCCGAGATATCGCCACCTCGTTGGGTGCTTCTGAGTTGACGGTGCGGCCGAGTACCGCTCGAACCGTCGCGACCTCGGTGGGCGCTGCGCGGACGTACAGGCGGGTAGGGTGGCCGTCGAATCCGAGGTAGGACTGAGCGGCGTCCCACCCCACTAGCGCGGCTGAGTCCAGCTCCTCGGCCAGGGGTACGGGCGTCAGGAGGCCGATGACGGCGAACCATTCGTCGCCTAGCCACACCCGTGTCCCGACGCCGGGTACGTCTAGGCGGCGGGCGGCGGTGGCGCCCAGCACGACCGTTGGGTAGGCGGCGGTGGCGGGTGTGAACCAGGAACCGGCGTGCAGTGTAGCGTTGACGACGGTCAGCAAATCGGGTTGAGCGGCGAGCACCGCGATGCTGCCGGTCTGACCCGCGGGTACATGGTCGGTACGGTAGACGAATGTCTCGACAAAGCCGGTTGCGCTGACCGATTCCACCGCTCCGATCCGACCGACTGACGCCGTCGACTCCTTCGGCAGCACCGCGTCTTCGCCCGTCCAGGTCTCGCCAGGAGCAGCGGTCAGCAGGTTGGTGCCAAGCCGGTCGAGGGTCTGGTCCAGTTCGGCTCGGCTGGAGGTGGAAATCCCAACTACCGCCAGCATCGCGCCGATGCCGATGGCGATGCCCAGCGCGGAAAGGAAAACCCGCAGTGGTCGGGCCCGCAACCCTGCCGCGCCAAGTCGGGCCACGTCGGCTGGGCTGAGCCGCGCCGGTCGCGGTTTCGCGGTACCAGGTGTCAGCGCCATGGCACCGCCGGCTTTCCCGGTCACGGGCGCACCGCCAACGACGCGCTCGAGTCGCGAGTAATCCGGCCATCGCGCAGCATGATCTGCCGGGGCAGGCTGGCCGCGATGTCCTGATCGTGTGTGATCACCAGAACCGTTGTGCCTTGGGCGTGCAGCTCGTGTAGCAGCGCCAGCACGGCTGCACCGGCGGCCGAGTCGAGGTTGCCAGTCGGCTCATCGGCGAGCAGTAGCGCCGGTTCGCCAATGACGGCACGTGCGAACGCCACTCTCTGCCGTTCACCGCCGGACAGCTCATGCGGCTGATGGTCGACCCGGTGGTCAAGGCCGATTCGGCCCAGGGCGTTCGCCGCGCGCCGTTGTCGTTCCCGCCTGGGCACGCCGGCGTAGAGCAGCCCGTCGGCCACGTTGTCCAGCACGGATACGCCGACGGTCAGGTGGAACTGCTGGAATACGAAGCCGATCCGGCGGCTGCGGAGGGCGGACACCTCGCGGTCGGTGAGAGCGGACACGTCGTGCCCGTCGATGCGCACCGTGCCGGTCGACGGGCGGTCGAGCGTGCCGATCAGGTTCAACAGGGTGGACTTGCCCGATCCGGAAGGGCCGACAATCCCAGCCAGTTCCCCATAGCCGATGGTCAGGTCGACCTCGCGTAGTGCCGTAACGCCGCCGGGATAGGCCCGAGACACCCCGGCGAGTTCGATTACATTCGTCATTGCGGCACCCCTACCATCACGCCCTCGGTCAGGGTCTCGCCGCTGACCTCGACCCGTCCGTCGGCGAACAAGCCCGCTTTTACCGCCACGATCCTGGTACCGGCCGGTCCGGTTACCTCCACGCCGTACCCGCCTTCGGCGAGCGCCAACAGCGCCTCGACCGGCACGGTGAGCACGTCCCGCCGCTCCTCAGCGACATATCGCACGTCCACCGGCGTGGCACCCAGCGCACCCAATGCCTTCTGATCAGCGATCGCGATAATGACCTCGACCGTGGCGGCGCCAGTTCCAGGCCGTTCCGGGTTGGCAGGCTGCTGCTCACCGCCGGCTAAGGCGCCGGGTGCTGGGGCGCCCACCGCGCTGACCTTGCCGGCCACCGAACCGCCGGTGGGCAACGTCACGGTGACCTTGGTGCCCTTCGCCGCCCAACCAGCCTCACCCGCGCCGGCGGACACCGTCACCATCCGAGTGCTGCCGGTGTACGTCAACACGTCCCCGGTCGCACTCGCGCCAAGGCGTACCAGGTGCTGTGCGATGCGTACCGCCTTTGGCGCGTAGATCACCCGGTCTCGCTCGACCTCACCAGTCTCCGGCAGCTCCAGATCCTTCTGCCAACGCTTCACCGCGGCGGTAGTGGCCGCAGAAAACTCCTCGTCCACCGTGAACCCGCCATAGCCGAGGGCGGCGAGGTTACGTTCGAACTGCCGCACGTCAGAGCCTTCTGTGCCCTCGGCCAACGGCCGGTACATCGGCAGGAAGCCATACAGCAGCACCACCGGCCGCTCGTCGGCGCGCAGCAGCACCCCACCACGCCGCACCGTGGCTCCGACCTCCGGTAGCCAGGTCACCGTGCCCGTAGCGGTCGAAGCAAGCGGTAAAGCTGGACCGTATCCGAGGTCGCCGGCTAGCGTCACGGTCTTGGTCAGGGTCTGCCGGGTGACCGGCGCGGTGGCTGCCGGCCCGGTACGCGCCGGCGGTGGTTCATCCCCGCCGCGTCCGCCGAGGCCAAGGGTGGCCGCGCCGGCCACCACAAGGGTGACCAACCCGACAACAACACCCAACGCGGCCCGCACCCGCCGGCGCCGCCTCCAGCCCTCCAGGGCACGAATCGGCTCCGTAATATCGGTCGGCTTAGTCACGGGCGCTTACCGACTCATCCGACGCCGGTCGCGTTCGGGTTCGGGGTGGTCTTCGGCCGCCCATCCAACACCGGCTCACAGATTTGCGACGCGCGGATATTCGCCGCCTGCTCCTGCGGAGTAAGCTCCCGAGGACCCCACCCGTCCTCAGGAAATTCGCCATCCGGGCCCGGGTCAGGCCAGTCCGGCATCCCGTTCGCACGCATACACTTCGCGTACTCACGTCGATGCGCGATCTGCTCCGCCGTCGCCGGGGGCCCCTTCTCCTCCAACTCCTCAGGGACAGGCAGGTTGAAGTCCTTGCACTTCTTTTGAGCCGCCTCCCACTTCGGATCGCCCTTCTTCGGGCTGCCTGGCGCACCCAAGTCGACAAAACCCTTGGCGTCTGGGTCCGGTAGGTCAAAGCCCTCCTTACGCAGGCAGTTGACCCACTGGCGCCGCCCTTCGACGTACTGGGCGACAACTCCGCCGACCGCGCCAGGCGACCCGGTCGGCTGGGCGCTGGAACCGCCGGCCGTGGCCACCGGCGGGACATCCGTGGCGCCGGTGCAGGCGCTGAGCGCGAACACCGCTATTGCAGCGGCTCCTACACCGACAAGTCGGCTCCGGGTCTGGTGAAGAACTGTTGGACGAATCATGTTTTCTCCTGACTTCCTGTCCGGACTGAACGCGCGGGAGCCGCGAGGGCATCCAACGACTTGATTTGCGAGAGGAGAGTGATGTTTAGGAGCCGCGGGCTACCGGCGACCATTGCCAGCCATCGGTCGACCCGTACAACACCCCATCTGTGTAACTGTGCGTGTAGTACCAGCCATCCAGCGTGCGGCGGACGGAGTGGACGGTGGCGGGGAGGCCAGCCAGTTCGACCGGTTGGTACACACCATCCGAGCGAGCAGCCCACCAGCGGTAACCATCGACGTTCTGGCCGCGTTGCGGCAGGACTTCAGACAGCACATGTGTTCCGTCGGATGTGACGAACGATGGCGAACCGTCCGGGTCAGCCGGCACGTTGTCCACACCAGGAACGCGGTGCCAGCCACCACCGGCCTGACCGCCGTTCTCCACATAACGGTAGACCGCACGGCGTCGCGCGCCATCGATCACGGCGTACCCGGTCGGCCCAACATCCGTCGCCAAGGATGGTGCCGGACAGCCCTCCGGCGGGCACGCCGGCGCGTCCGCGAAGACCTTGGTGACCCAGCTACGCCCAGCATCCCGACTCATCGCGACGGCGGGCCAGCCAGTCGCCGGGTCGACACCCGACGCCCACAGGCGGCCGGCAGACTGCGCGATCGACAGACCTTCACCTTGGGTAACCGGGGGTTGGTTCGCCAGCCGCGCGATCCGATGTGACACCGGATCGAGTGCGTGCACCGTGCACGGCTCAGTCACCTTGTCCGACTCAGGCCAGCACACGGCCGTGCTTCCGGTCGACACCCCCTCGACGGCAGAAGCCCGAAGCACCTTGTGCCAGATCCGCCCGCCGTCCGTACTGACCTGCAGCGTCGACCCCCCCGCATCGGGCGGTTCGGGCAAGACAGCCGCCAGCAATCGGCCAGGTCCGAGGACCGCGAAGCTGGCGACGTTCATCGGTCCCCCGCGGTCGCTCCACGTACGCCCTCCATCGTCGGAACCAACGAGTTGCATCAGGTCCTTGGCGCACGGCTTACTTGGACACTGCGTGGACATCATCAGGTAGAGATGTCGCGCGTCGGCCGCCCGTGCCCAGTTGATCCGTTCCCCAGGGTGTGGCAGTACGCCAGGCAACGACTGCTTCTGGTAAATCCTCATATCGCCGCTAACTGACGGCTCCTGCCTAACCATCGATGCAACAACCGTTCCGGCGGCCAGGACGAGTGCCACCGCGAACGCACAGTTGGTGACAGTCCGACGACGACGACGCCGGCGGCCCGCCGCGTACACCTCGTCCGCGACCAGCCTGCTCGGCGGCGCTGAGTCGACCGCCTCCTCGAAGAGCTCACGCAACTCTTTCATGCCCTCTCCTCCATTGCGCAAGCCGGTGCGGGAGCAAGGCGTGAGTCATTCAAGATCTTGCGCAATGTGGCGAGACCCCGGGCAGTCTGACTTTTGACCGTACCTTCCGAACAACCCAGCGCGGCGGCCGTCTCAGCCACGTCAAGCCCTTGATAGAACCGGCAGACCAGGGTCACCCGCCGGCGGGGCGGCAACTGACGTAACGCCTGAGCGATAACCACCCGGCGGGCCGCCGACTCGGCGTCGTCGTCCCCGCCAGCTAGATCGGGCATCTCCGCCACCGGGCGCTCGTGGCGCCGCCAGACTCGTCGGGTCTCGGATAGGTACACCCGGACCAGACAAGTCCGGACGAACGCGTCCAGCGCCTGCGGATCGCGGATCCGGTGCCAGGCCGAGGCAACCCGGATAAACGCTGCCTGAGTCAAGTCGTCCGCCCAATGCCAGTCACCGGACATCAGATACGCGGCATGCCGGACCGTCTCGCGTCTAGCAGCGAAGTACTCGCTGAACTGACGCCGAGCCTCATCCTCGTCGTTTCGCATCCGACTCCCTTCACCCGTTAGGTGCACTGGCGAGGCGAGGTCGGTTGCTTAGACAGCCCAAGATTATTTCGCGGCTGACCGAGACAGCCATCGCTCGATCCCTACAGCGGTGGCCCGGCATACCGCTTCCCTCGCACGTAAGGCCAGGGGTTGGCCACGCAGCCGTCGAGAAGCAACGTCTGCTGCATCATCACCGGCGCACGCTTTCCCGCACCGGGGCAACGCTCATGCCCGTGGCCCAACTCGTGACCCACCTCATGGTTGATCACATAGGCCCGGTACAGGGTGAGCGGCACCTCAGCCTCGACGTAGTGGCTTACAGATAGCCGCCAGCGGTCCAGGTTGATAATGACCTTCCCTCGTCCGCGGCACGACGTGTAAGGCTTGCGGTCCACCCGGATGTCTACCCAGACCGCCGAGCACATCTTCCGAGCGGTGCCGGCGGTGACCAGATAGACCGTGAAATCATGCCCACCCCCATTCGGAACCCGCTGCAACCGCAGCCGTCCACTCCCGATCCAACTCCGCGCATCGCCCAGCACGGAGTCCACCACCTCGGCAAACTCCCCAACAGCCTCGTTCGTACCGTTCTCGACAGCCACCCGGTAACGACGCAGCGAGCCAGCCACCCCGACTACCGACCCCCGCCCCGTGGCGTACTCGAACGTGCCCGAGCCAGCCGATGGCACTGGCCCGGACAGCCGCAGCGCGGGGGCCTCAGGAATAGACCGCGTCGGTCTAGGGGAGGGCATCGCAGCTACCGGCGGGACTGTCGGAGTAGGCGAACCGGCGTTAACGGCCGCTCCCCTTGACGGGGGTGCGCCAGCGACCGGGATGAGTACTCCGAGCAGCGCAAGCGCGCTGACCACAGTCAGAACGACCAGCACCACCACCTGACCGCGCCGGAACCGCCTACGGCATCGATGCCGCCCCGCACGGCCCCGCGACGATCGCGCATCCGACGACCTGCCCCCGGAAGGATCAATGCTCCGCACGGATGTTAGGTGCGTCAGCACCCTCGATCCGGTTGCTCAGACCGAGCAGCCGATGACCTAACCCAACGTCGAGGCCGCATCAGGTCTCCTCGACCTCGGTATGCGGATCGGGCAGCGCGCAGGGCGGCCGACCGCGGATGCCCTTTGCGTCGACCTGGTCGAGGTTGACGCCCGAACCGGCTTCGCCGACCACCTGGTGCGGGCAAGCGAGAAGGTAAACCGAACCACCGAGCTCAAACGCAACGTGCTGTACGTGATCATCGCGAAGGCCACGAACATGAGTTTGACCGAGATGGCGAGTCCTGCGGCGTGCCTATGACGTGCTTGCATGGACCGCCGACTGGCACTGGCCCGAACTTCGATGGTCGCGAACGCCGTGACGATCAGCTACCACCAGCTGCCGCTGACGAGGGCGTTCGGGGTCGGGCACTCTGTCGTCTTCTGACGGACAGCGGTCCCGTCAAGGGCAGGAGCATCAACCGCCCCCGCACGTGGCGGTACGTCGCCCGCGGGCAGGGCGTGTCCATGTACACCCACGTCTCCAACGAGCACTCCGCCTTCGACACCTTCGACACCCAAACAATCGTCGCTAGGGCGCCGGAATCGCACTACGTGCTCGACTGGCTGCTGGGCAACGAGAGACGGGCCTACCGACCATCAGGCACGCCACCGATATCCGCCGTGCCGCCTCGGCCAAGTCCGCCCTACGTGACGTGGTCGGCCAACAACGCTCCCCGCGTTCCCGGTACCTCGAAAAGATCACCCAGGTACCGGACCGGGCCAAAGTCTGCCTTCGGCGCCCGCTACCCGTGGGCGGGGCGCTGCTGACCCGCTGTCTGACCGTCGACTTGATCAATGGACGTGTGGGACGTCCTGCTGCGGCCGCTGCTTGCGGGGCGGGCACGCCACCGCAGCGCTGGCCGTTGGGAGCCGGTGCTTGTCGAAGAGGCAGCAGAACGCGCTCACCTCCGCGATCAAGGGCACATGGCTACCTATCGACCAGCGTGGCCAGCGCGATCACGCCACACGGTGTCGGCTCCGCCTGAAAACTGACCCCGTGGTTCCGGCTGAATTTTGACCCCTTCCGGAAGCATCGGGAGGTGCTGAGCGTGGAGGACTGGGCGGAGATCCGTCGGTTGCATCGGGCGGAGCGGATGGCGATCAAGGCCATCTGTCGGCGGCTGGGGGTCTCGCGGAACACGGTGCGCAAGGCCTTGGCCAGTCATGAGCCGCCCCGCTATCAGCGGCGGCGAAGGGCTCGATCGTGGATGCGGTGGAGCCGCAGATCCGGGCGTTGTTGGCGGAGTTCCCGGACATGGCAACGACGGTGATCATGGAGCGGGTCGGGTGGACTCGCGGCAAGACGGTGTTCGCCGATCGGGTGCAGCAGCTTCGGCCGTTGTTCCGCCGCCCGGACCCCCGGCCAGCGGACGGAGTATCTGCCGGGAGAGCTGGCGCAGTGTGATCTGTGGTTCCCGCCGGCGGACGTGCCGTTGGGCTTCGGGCAGGTCGGCCGGCCGCCGGTGTTGGTGATGGTGTCGGGGTATTCGCGGTGGCTGTCGGCGGTGATGATCCCGTCTCGGCAGTCACCAGATCTGTTGGTCGGGCACTGGACGCTGATCTCCGGGTGGGGGGCGGGTGCCGAAGGCGTTGGTGTGGGACAACGAGTCCGCGGTCGGGCAGTGGCGGGCCGGGCGGCCTCAGCTGACGGAGGCGATGAATGCCTTCCGCGGCACTCTCGGCATCAAGGTGGTCCAGTGCCGGCCGGCGGACCCGGAGGCCAAGGGCCTGGTCGAGCGGGCCAACGGCTATCTGGAGACCTCGTTCCTGCCCGGACGCCGCTTCGCCTCGCCGGGCGACTTCAAGGCTCAGCTGTCCGAGTGGTTGGTGCGGGCGAACAACCGCCAGCATCGGATGCTGGGCTGCCGGCCGGCTGAGCGGTGGGACGCTGACCGGCAGGTGATGCCGCCGCTGCCGCCGGTTGCGCCGGTGGCCGGCTGGAGGCAGAGCACCCGGCTGCCTCGCGATCATTACGTGCGCTTGGACGGCAACGACTACTCGGTGCACCCATCCGTGGTCGGGCGGCGGGTCGAGGTCACCGCCGACTGCGACCAGGTGACGGTGTTCTGCGACGGCCGGCCGGTGGCCCGGCACGACCGCTGCTGGGCCAAGCATCAGAGCATCACCGATCCCGCCCACCGGCAAGCCGCAGCGGACCTGCGCATCGCCGCCCAACGCACTCCAGCGACCGCTGTCGACGCGCAGGTCGAACGCCGGCCATTGAGCGACTACGACCGCCTGTTCGGCCTGGACGTTGAGGTGGCTGCGTGATGGCCGCCAAGACCAGCCGCAACGTTGCATCCGAGATCGCGTTCCTCACCCGCGCCCTGAAGGCGCCATCCCTGGCTGCCTCCGTCGAGAGACTGGCGGAGCGGGCCCGGGCGGAGTCCTGGACGCACGAGGAGTTTCTCGCCGCCTGCCTGCAACGCGAGGTCGCCGCCCGTGAAGCCCACGGCGGTGAAGGACGCATCCGGGCAGCCAGGTTCCCGGCCCGCAAGAGCCTCGAGGAGTTCGACTTCGACCACCAGCGGTCGTTGAAGCGGGAAACGATCGCTCACCTGGGCACCCTGGACTTCATCACCGGCCGGGAGAACGTCGTCTTCCTCGGCCCGCCCGGCACCGGCAAGACCCACCTGTCCATCGGCATCGGGATCCGGGCCTGCCAGGCCGGACACCGCGTCGCGTTCGCCACCGCCGCCGGGTGGGTGTCCCGCCTCGCCGACGCCCACCACGCCGGCCCCTGCAGGACGAGCTGGTCAAGCTCGGCCGGATCCCGCTGCTGATCGTCGACGAGGTCGGCTACATCCCCTTCGAAGCCGAAGCCGCGAACCTGTTCTTCCAGCTCGTCTCCAACCGCTACGAACGAGCCTCGCTGATCGTCACCAGCAACAAACCCTTCGGCCGCTGGGGCGAAGTGTTCGGCGACGACGTCGTCGCCGCAGCCATGATCGACCGCCTCGTCCACCACGCCGAAGTCATCTCCATCAAGGGCGACAGCTACCGGCTCAAAGACCGCGACCTCGGCCGCGTCCCCGCAGCCAGCAAGACCAACGACTGAACATCAACAACCAGCGAGGGGGTCAACATTCAGCCGGAACACAGGGGTCGAAGTTCAGTCGGCGTTGACACACGGCAGTGATACCTGCCGGGCGGAGAACAGCGCCGCAATGACCGTCCGCTCTCGCGGCGGCCGACACCAGCAGGGCCCGCGAGAGGCGCACGGCAGCGACCTGCCACACGGCGTGGGTCGCGCCCGAGCCGTATCACTTAGAACTCCTAACTCTTTGACTGTCGGAGTCGTCGCCAGCAGATGATGGCGCAGGCGAGGGTGAGGAAGGCTTCGTGGATGTCGTCGCGGATCTCCCAGCGGATGCGTAGCCGGCGGAACCAGTGCAGCAGGGCGATGGTCTGTTCGACGACCCACCGTCGGGCGCCGAGGCCGGAGCCGTGTCCGGTGCCGCGTCGGGCGATGACCGGGGTGATGCCCCTGTCGCGGAGCTGGCGGCGGTAGATGTCGTAGTCGTAACCCCGGTCGGCGTAGATCCGACCGGGTCGCTGCCGCGGGCGACCGCGGATGCCCTTGATCCGGGGGACCTTGTCGACCAGTGGCAGCAGTTGGGTGACATCGTGACGGTTGCCGCCGGTCAGGGTCGCGGCGAGGGGGATGCCTCCCGCGTCGGTGATGACGTGGTGTTTCGAGCCCGGGCGGCGGCGGTCGACCAGGCTCGGACCGGTTTTGGGCCGCCTTTGAGCGCCCGGATGTGGGAGCCGTCGATCACCGCCCGGGACATGTCCAGTTGATCGGCGGCCCGGAGTTTGCCCAGTAGGACTTCGTGAAGTCGTTGCCACACGCCGGCGTCGCTCCAGTCCCGTAGCCGGCGCCAGCAGGTCATGCCTGACCCGAACCCAAGCTCCTGAGGCAGGTACTCCCAGGGGATCCCGGTGTAGAGCACGAACAAGATCCCGCACAATACCTTCCGGTCATCAAGCGGCTTGCGCCCTGGATAGCGTAGCAACGGCTCGATCTCGGCCCACAGGTCGTCCGAGACGACCCACGGCGGCTGCTCACCTCGCCTCACGGCCGACCACTGTAGTTGATCATCCATGAAGGACAGCTCTATGCGTCCGCCTAGATCATTCTGTTAGGAGTTCTTAGCCCCACGGGTCGCTCCTTCCCTCGACCCACGCTTACGCCGGATACGGCCGATGCATTACAAAACCTAGCGTGGGGACGTCGTCGCCTTCGGGTTGGACGCGCGCGACCCAACCGGTCGTGATGCCCAAACCCCTGTTCACGGCGAGCTGCCTGGTTACCTCTCGTGCTGGTGACCGCTGCGCCTTGCGGCTACTGGCCCATGCATGGTCTACGACGGCCGGAGAGAGGACGTGGGTGCCCGCAAGGATGTGCATAGTTGACCTATGCTTTCGGCCGTTAGGTCTACGTAAAGCGTCACCTGTTCGGGGAGCGTACGGCGATGGATGCCCGGTCAAAGCAGAGCCTACGTCGTCCTCTTGTCTGGGTCGCGCTCGTAGTTGCTGCCGCAGGGGCGGTGGCGGGGACCGTGTTGGCTGTTGCGGCGCTGACAGATTTCGGCAAATTTGGCAGCCCGCCTCAGCCCTCGCACGGACCGTTGATCGGCGTAGTGACGGATAGCTCACCTCCGTCCGGGCTCCTGCCTACGCTTGATCCGGCTGCGCGGCAACGTGAGTGCGACAAGGCCTTCGCCGCCCTGCCCAACGACCTTGACCCTGCGATACGACGACTCAAGGCTGAGCAACTGAGCGAGATTTGCGCGACCCCCACGGGTCCGACGATCCCGGCTGCTCCCGCCACGCCATAGCAACGAAGCGCCGTAGGCCACCACCTCCAGGAACCGCAGATGCAGGTCGCCGGCGCGATTGTTTGTCGTCTTCGGCGTCAACAGCGCGGCACAGGGCGGATCTCCTCGTCGGGCAGTCTCCGACCTTCCGCCTCCCCGGACGGGGACAAGGTGGAGCGCCCTACCGGACGAACGATCTTGGTCCGGGTCCGGGGGAGGCCGGTAGCCCTAACGGGTTCAGAGCGGGTTGGGCTCTTGCCGCCTCGATGCCTCGTCACAAGCGGGAGCTTCGGCATGGCCCGGCCCATTCGGGGAAGCCGGATCCCGGCTTCGTCCCTGGTTCGAGCCTGCCAGCACGGAACACCCCCCGGTTTATTCGGGCCAGGAGCCCTCGACGTAAGACTGGTAGCCGTGCCGGTCGCTGGGATCAAGGGATGGCTCATCGGATGTCAGGCCATCGAGCCTTTCCATTAGGGCGCCGCGCGATCCCGGTCAGGGCAAAGACGAGCCCAACCGCGCGCTCGCGTATGCCGGGCTCCTCGGCCCTGCGTCTCGGCGAGGCACGGCAGGGCCATGGGCGCGCTTCGGCTGGCACGGTTGCTGAACGTCGCTGCCGCACTGCTGGCGTCGACGGGTCTGCCGTCCTGACCCAGTCGAGAAAGCGACGGTGTAACCCACCGGCTACGTCCAGGGTATGCCCTCGGCGGCCTGGACGACGAAGGAACCGAGGTATAGGACCAGCGACACCGGCGCATCCGCGCACTCCGCGCGAAGCGCGCGCCACCACGTCGGGCGGGGCCACGGTGGGCCGCAGCCTCCGCAGTTCCAGATCGGCATGACCGGGCCGTTGGTGGTCACCGCGCACCCTCCAGGAAGCGAACGGTGATCGTCCGGGCCTGCCGGCTGGTCGCCCATTCGATCTGCCAGCAAGGGTATGGAACAAGGCGTGACCACCAGGCACGGCAGCCTGCGCAGAGGCCGTCGGACGCTTGGACGTGTGCGGCGAGGATCACCTGTTCCTGGCCTTCTTTCACTGTGCCTTCTCTCTGGGCCATGGCCCGAGGGAGTCGCTGCGGCTGTGAAGCCAACCTGCCCTGCCACGCCCCGCATCGCGCCCCGATGAACCGTGGCCACTGCCGTCGGGCACCAGGGCACGCCAGGTTCCACGCGCCCCGAGCGGGCGATGCTGCCGGGGGGCAGTTCGACTGGTACCCCGGTTATGCCGAGTTTGGGTCGTAGTTGTACTGAAGAATCCAATGCTGATTGGCCGCCTTCAGGTCTCCCCACAGTTGGACTTTCATCCCATTGACGGATCCGCCGGAGATATCCGCGTCAAGGATGAAAGGATAGCTGGCAGAGCTATGATAAATCATATCGTTCTCACTTGGCCCCTCAGCGTTTCGAGCCATCCACCGTTGGTTGTTTCCGCCGTGGCATGTCCAGAGTTGAACCTTGAGGCCGTTATTGATGGGACGTGAGTTGTCGCTATCGAGGCACATGTTCCCAAACCGCCCGTTTCTCAACTCCGCAATACCCGTACGCATGTTACTCCACGTGTACCATCGCTGGTTCTTTCCCCCGTGACAATCCCATAGTTGCACCTTAGTTCCATTGCTACCATTGGTCGCGTCCGCGTCGAGACATTTGCCATTGAGCTCATTGCGTATGATGTAGTAATAGGAGGGAAATGCTTGCGCTGGTGTTTGCACAGCGACCACGATCGCCGCTACAGTAAATCCGAGAGTGACCATTACGCGTAGAAGTCGTTTCACAGGTGTTCCTTTCGAACATTTATCACGATGATCAGGGTGGGTCCCGGCAACCCCTTCCGAGCGGAACCAGCTATCACGGACGATCGTCCGTGATACGCATATATCTGAGGTATATCCGTGGAATGCCTCGGTTGCATCTCCGAATACGCGGCCCGCAACAATCGCCGGAGGTCATTTCTGGGCATGCTGCGGCAGTAGCGAAGCTTCAGGCATGCTCGCAGGTCCAGAGAGAGTGGCGAAGCCGGGGCATTGCCGCTCGCGACTGAAGGATGACGGCGGGACAAGACTCCCGGCAGGGACAACAGCAATGGGTCGACGGTGCCATCGAGGCCCAGACTCGCGCTCGCGGCATCTTTCAACAGATCGGCGACTGACACGGCGAAGGCTCAGAGTCGGGCATTCTGCGCCTCACACTGACGTAGCTACGCAAGCTCGATGTGGGCACGTTCACAGTGGCAAGAACGATGGCGGCTTTTGATGACGCCGGCGACACCCAGATACGGCCGCCGTACGTGACTGGCTCAACGTTCCGTGGGTGCGGTGGCTTCGGGCCCGCCGCATCCGCACGCACGCTTGAAATGCGGCGTACAGGTCGACGAGGGACGCAAAGCCCCGCCCGGCCAGGACGTGGTCCCGCACGATCGTGACCTGACGTTCGGACCCGGCCCTTCCCGGTGGGTCGGTAGGCAGCGAGGACGTCGATGTCGAAGTCGTAAGGCCCGGCGAACTCACCGCCTCCGGATGCAGCGGCACCGCCTGCCCCGGGGGGTGTCCCTATGGGTTTCGTCAAGTGGGGACGGGGGTTGTCGGGCGTGGTTGGTAGGGGATCTTGTCGCGGAGCATGGCGAACAGGACGTCGCAGCGGCGTCGGGCGAGGCAGATGAGGGCGGCGTTGTGGCGTTTGCCTTCGGCTCGTTTGCGGTCGTAGTAGGCGCGGCTGACTGGGTCGGCCAGGGCGGCGAACGCGGCGAGGAAGAAGGCGCGTTTGAGCTGCTTGTTGCCGCCTCGGGGTGGGTGTTCGCCGCGGATGCTGCTGCCGGAACGGCGGGTGACGGGGGCCAGCCCGGCGTAGGCGGCAAGGTGTCCGGGGGTGGGGAAGGCTGTGGCGTCGCCGACTTCGAGGAGGATCCGGGCGGCGGTCCTGACGCCGATGCCGGGCATCGACGTCAGGACCTCGGCAAGAGGGTGCGCATCAAGCATCCTGTCGACTTCGACGGCGACCTGGTCACGTTGACGCAGCACCTCGCGGAGGCTGTCGGCCAGCCGGGGCAGGATCGTCTCCGCCGCTTGGGTGCCGGGAACGGTGACGGTTTGCTCGTCGAGTGCGGTCATGATCTGCTCGACGAGCCGTTGGCCCATGCGGGGCGCGTGCACCGCGGCGATCGAGGCCAGTTTGCGCCGGCCGGCCTTGCGCAGCCCGGCCGGGCCGCCGCAGCGCGACAGCAGTTCCAGCACGGCCTTGTGCTGCACCTTCGGGCCGAGGACGCGTTCCAGGCCGGGGTGGATCTGGGTCAGCAGGCCCCGGATCCGGTTCGCGATGCGGGTTGCCTCGCCGGCGAGGTCGTCGTCAAAGCCGACGAGGACTTCCAGCTCGGCCAGGGTCTCGTCGCCGGTGTCGACCCGCCTCAGGGTGTGCGGCAGGGTGCGAGCCGCGTCGGCGATGACGTAGGCGTCGCGGGCGTCGGTCTTCGCGGCACCGGGATGCAGGTCAGCGATCCGCCGCATGGCCAGTCCCGGCAGGTAGGCCACCTGATGACCACACGCCCGGGCAACCGCGATCGGCAGGGCGCCGATCGAGGCCGGCTGGTCGACCACCACCAGGACCCGGCCGTGACGGCCGAGTTTGTCGAACAGCTGCCGCAGCCGGGCCTCGGTGTTCGGCAGCGGCCCGTCGTGCAGCCGCTTGCCATCCGGAGCCAACCCCACCGCGTGGTGATCACCCTTGCCGACGTCCAACCCGAGGAACACGCCGTAGTCGCCGTGCACCCCACGCCCTCCTCACCCACGCCACCTACCTCGGCCGCTGGTCCAGGCGTCGGACTGCCGGCAGCCACGTTACGAAGCGACCTACCCGCAGGGTGGCCGTGTCCCTATCAGCGGTCCGCCGACGCCACCCGACCCGGCGACAACACCCCCCCGGATCATCCGCACGACAGGGGCAGTAAGTCATACCGGGCCGGGCGACCAAGGGCCCCGGCCGGGGACGATCAAAAAGGTAACGGGGGGGGCGACATGCCGACGCACGACCGTCTTCATCCGGTCATTAACGATCGACTTCGGCACCACACCAAAGTGGGCGAACGCCCGCCGATGGCACTCCCAGAACGCCGACATGTCCTGACTCGAAGTGAAGCAGCAGAATGGATCCCGCGGTTACGACAACACCATGTGGAACGAGAAGACCTCGCGATCCCGACGCGAGCCAGGATTCCGCCTTCATCGCCCCAGTCGACCTACGCCTGCGCACCGGGAACCACTCGAACCTGCGGTGCAACCGGCCCAGTCCGTCCGAGGGATGCCCATCTCCGCTGCGATCCGCGGCCGGGCTTCCTGCAGGTAGAACTTCACCCGCTGGTAGTTGCCGGTGAACCCGTACTGCTCGACCAGCCGCTCATGAATCACCGCGCCCTTGAGCAACAACTCCGCCCGCAACCACGCGTCAATCACATCCGCGAACGGGCTCAACACCGACGCCCGAGCATCCCGACGCGGTCACCGCTGCGGCGGCGCCGACGCGGCCTCGCCAGCCAGGTACTTCCGCACCTGCTTGCGATCCAGACCGGTCTCCCGAGCGATCTGCGACAGGCTCAGCCCCGCCTCATGCAACGCACGGTACCGGCGCAGCTCCAGCCACCGCTCCGACCGCAGAATCATCGCCGCCTCTCCACCAGTTCATATCGGGCTAAGTCTTACATATCGGACACACCGCCGGCCACCGCCACACCGTGACCTGGCCACGTTTATCCGTACCTACCTGGGGACACCAACCCGTACGCAGACGGGCGTGTACGTCGGTGCCGCGGAGCAGGCGGGCCCGGTCATCCACTACCGGTACGAGCCAGGCCGGCGCGGCTGGTGGAAATACGGACCCGGATCAACACCGAAGCGATCGTCGGTGGCGTGACCGACAGCATCGGCGACCCGGACACCCTGCTGCTCGGCCGATTCGACCGGCGAAGACCACTGCGATACACCGGCCGCACCCACCCACTGAACCCCACACAGCGCGCAGAACTCACGGCGATACTCCCCCCGTTCGCGCGATGCCGCGCCGCGGCGCAACGGTGCACCCCTGGCAGCAGCCACTGCCGCCATCCTGGTCCGGACAACTGGACCGACCCGAACCACTGCCATATGCACAGGTAGACCCCACCACGGTGGTCGAGATCGACGCCGACGTGGCCTCCGAGCACCAGCGGTGGCGACACCCGGCCGTCGCCGGGCGGCTATCGCCGGGTTGGTCTTAGTTAGTGACAGCCGTCTTCGGTGTGCCGACGCGCAACCTATTGCCGTCCGGGTCGGTCACCTCGAAGTCGCGCCCCCACTCCATGTCATCGATCTCCCCGATGCCACAGGCGGCGGCCATCGCATCAACGTCTCTGACGCAGAGATAGACCAACGTGCCGGGGCGGGCATCGCCTGTGTGCTCGGAAAGGTGCAGGTGCATGCCTCCTCGGGCGATTCCCACGTAGCGCGGCATGCCAGGCGCGAACCGGTGTTCCCAATGCTTGACGAAGCCAAGCCTCTCGTACCACCGGGCAGAGGCATCGGCATCGGCGACCCGAAGAACCGGCGCAAGATGTTCATCCATCGGTCAAGTATCAGTGCCTGCCTGCCCTGCTCGCTGCCCTGCCCTGCCCGCCCATCCCGATGCTCATATGGAGGTCAAGGGGCGAGGGCGGCGAAGTCGCCCCGTAGGGCGGTGTAAACGTAGCGCTTGAGGCAGCGGAGGATCTCTTGCATGCTGAGGCCATCGGTGATGCGTCGCTGCTGGTAGGCGCGGGTGCTTGGGCCGTAGCGCAGGCGGCAGAGAGCAATGGGCGTGCAGGGCGTGGTTGGCGGCGCGGCCGCCTCTGCGGTGGAGGCGGTGGCGGCGCACCCGTCCGGAGCTGGCGGGGATCCGAGCCGCCCCGCACAGGTGGGCCAATGCTGCTGCTTCTGAGCGCAGCCGGTCGGGATTATCGCCGGCGGTGGTGAGCAGCTGGGCGACAACGTCGGTACCGACGCCGAAGCGGGTCAGGAGGTCAGGGCGGTCGACCTTGACAACGGTGGCCTTCCGGCTGGTCAGCTGGCGGGCCAGGCCAGCACCGTAGCTGCCAGTGCCTTCGACTCCACGGCGATCAGCCGCCCGAACGAGCGCATCCAGGCCAGCAAGTCTGCATAGCCGTCGCTATTTACGGGGAACGCGGCGTCGGCCAGCAGCCCGCCGGCGCTGTCAATAATCGCCGCGTGGTGGGTGGCGCGGTGGGTGTCGACACCGCCGATGACCGATCGCTTCTTCGCCGCCATGCTGGTAGGTCCGCCTTTCTCCGTCGCGTCGAGAACACGCGGACACGCCACCGGTCAGGCGACCCGGATACCACAGTGGTGGGAGCCTCTCGCACGGGCTCCTATCAGGTCACGACGCCTGGCCGTTGACATGCAGCTGCCGGGGGCCATCGGGCCGGCCGACGAATCGGGATGAGGACAGCAACCGTCGGTCTGCCGGTGAGTCAGACCAACCCTGGGACCCACCCCGCCATCCTCACTGTCTGCGCCGACCCACACATCGTGGAGCGGCCAGGGCCAGGGTTACAAGGTGGAACGCGCCTGCTGGGTAGTCTCAATGGCGCCTGTCAAGCCAGCGCAAGAGAACTAAGCTAAGAAATCGGCTTGAAGGCCGCCTCACACGAACCCGGTCAACCCGTCGCCTACTCCACTGGCTATTCCGGGCTTGAGCTGGTGCACCGCTGGCCACGCGTCACGCAGCCGGACCTCATTCGAAGCCGCCGTCGGTCGTCACGAAACATGCCACTCGAAACCCCCGTCGGCGCTAAGATCGGCGCCCCGGCTGTCGACAGGGTTATCCGGTATGGCCGTTCCGGTCGACGACACGGCGAGAACCGACCGGTGTACGTCGTGGTCCGGCACCAAGCGGGTCGATTCGGTCGCCGCGAGGGTCAGCATGCCGATGGCCGTCGCCGGGATAACGCGTAGGAACATTCGATTGGCTCCGTATACTCTGGGATCGAGATCGCAATATCGATTCGCTGATGTGAACATTCTTAGATCCGTCCGTTGCGCTGTCACGACCTCCGGCCGGGCCACAGGCTGCCTTGCAGCTTCCTGCCCGCCCCGTCCGCAGCGAGCGCGAGATGCCCTAGAAAGCGACGAAGCCGAGTGTCGCTGCCGATCGGCGGAAGCCGCGTGTCACCTACCCACCGGCCACCGCATCGACCTGACCAGGGCCTCCGCCGGAGTAAGCGGTTGGGCGACCGGACACAGTTCAGGGCTGGGCGAAGCCGGCCAGGGCCATCCGTACGATATCGGATGCCTCGCGCACCGAACCGTGGTAGGACGCGGACGGCATGGACGTCTCGCGTAGTGGACGCGAAATCGGTTCCCTGTGGCGACCTCACGGAGTTGCTCGAACCAGGCGCCGATTGGGCAACACCCTCACGCTCGATCACCAGCGCGAAGGGTGTCGTAGGCCCAGGCCCCCGCGGACCTTCTCGGTCAGGACCCACTCGCGGGCAAAGGGTGGAACCGGCGGAAACTGCCCGCCGGTCGACCATGTCGACCGACGCGCCGCCGACGAACGGTGCTGTCCGCCAGTTCTTCTGGCCGGCGAGCAGGGGCAAGCCAACCGGCGCCGCGGCACGTCTGGAACGTAGTTGAGGTACATGCCCGCCAGGGCCGAAGGGGTGTGGGAACCGAGGTCGTCGCCCGCCTCCTCGGACTCACCGCCACCCGACCTACTAAGCGATGGCAGGGTCGAACTGCTCCTTCGCAGCCGGCCCCTCGCGGGCTTGGGTCAGATCCAGCCCTTCCGCGCCGCGGCTACCCCCGCCTGGAACCTGCTTGACGCGCAGAGCCGGCTGGTGACGTCGGCGACAATTCGTCGCACGGAGCGAACGGAGAGTCCGAGCTTGCGCGCCACAGCCTCGTCGGTCCGCCCGTCCGCCAGCAGCCTCAGCACGTCCAACTCTAGCGGCGTCGGCGTGTCCGACTCGGTTCGGGAAGGGGATTGGAGAGGCTCACCAGCCGCCCAGACCTGGTGGAACAGAGCGCAGATGGCGAGCATGACGCTCGGACTGGTCACCTCCACCGCGCCGACCCCCGGGTCGCTCGGGCTGATCGGCAGCAGCGCGACCGCACGATCCACCACGACCATCTTCAACGGCACGGACGGCACCGTCCGAATCTGCCCGCCCAGGCCGGAGAGCCATTTCGCGTACGCGACCGTGTCCGGGTCGTTGCGGTAGGCGTCCTGATAGACGCAGCGCAACTCGACACCGCGCGCCAGAGCCAACCTGTTGGGATCCCGGCTCGCCGCCATCGCCTCCGCCCCGTGGGCTCCACCCGGACTCAGAGACCAGCACTCGCGTCCAGCCATGTCCGCCAGTTCAACGAGCCTGGCGCGGACGGCGGCCACGCCCTCTAGTCGGGTGATGTCGTTGAGCCCCTGGACACGCGACTCGTAGGCCGCGGTGATTGTCGAAATCGCTTGACGGGTCGCCTCGATCTCCTGCTGCTGTCGATGAACCTCTTCCTCCGCCCGATTCAACAGTGGAGCGAGCCCCAGAACCGGGTTTACCGGATGCGGATTCTGCGACTCCGACGGCGCTAGTAACGACAGATCCGCGAGTACGTCAAGGGCCCTGCGAATCGACCGTTCGCTGATTCCAAGATGACTGGAAAGATCAACAACCCCCCACGACGGTTCGGCAAGCATTGCACGATAGACTGCTTCCGCGTCTCTGGAAAGCCCTAATTTGATAAGCACCTTAAAGTCCTCCCCGTTCGATCGAAATCGTGTCACGCTCCCCCGCCGCCCACAACGCTGGCTCGGCGATGGCAGCCCGGCAGAGGCATCAAGCTTGCCTTTCGCTGTCACGTGGCCGCACCGGCACCAGCCATCCGACGAGCGGTAATTAGGACGGCGGACGCAACGAGGACCTGGCACTAGCACGTAAGGCGGTAGTTTGCCTCAAACGTCGGTAGATCCGGCAGTTAAGCCTCCCGTCAGTCAGCTTGAGTAAAGGGTCCGAAAGCGGTCGGGTTGCGCCGGATCTCGATCAACGATTTGGATTGGCGACCAGGCCCATTGCCAGACGCTAATGCCCGGCATACGGGAGAACTGAATCTTCCCGCGGGTGCCTTCGATGGCAACGCGCGACCAAGGTCTAGCACTGCCTGCCCGGTCCACGCCGTGAGAGCGCAGCACCTCGGCGAGGATCAAGACCGTGTCATGGCCCTCGAATGCAACAAAGGACGGCGCTTCGGCTAGCCGCATTCGAAGGGCCGTCTCGACCCGCGCGCCACGTGGGCTGAGGCGATCGGGCAGGTAGCGCAAGAATGAAACCCCGGCACCATCCTCACCCAACAACGTGGCCCATTCAGCGAACTCCGGTTGCCCCGCTGGAGCACCAATCATGATCGCGGCTAGACGCTGGTCGCGACGGACAGACTTGACGATCGACACCGCTGGCTCCGGGTGTCCGACCAAAAGAACGAGGGCTGTCGCGCGATCGTCGACGAGTGCCTCGCAGACCGCCATGGGTGTGAGCGAGCGCACATCGAGTTCGGTGATAGTTCCGCCGTGCGGAGCGAGGCAATCCCGAAGGATCCGCGCTCCTGACGCCCAGTACACACTCGGTTCGATTGCTACGGCGATTCGACGGTGGCCCACACGGAGGAGGTAGCCTGCGTAGATCTGCCAGCCGTGCGACTGCGCCGGGGCCAGGCGCGCGACCCATTCCGTTGGCTGTTCGGTGAGCGCGTCGAGGACCGCTGACGAGCAGAGGAACGGAAGGCCGAGGGCATGGGCCTTGGCGGCGACGGCGCGAGCAACAACGCTGTGATACTCCCCAGCCAAGGCAGACACACCTAGCCCAGCTAACTCATCCACAGCCGCCGCAGCCCTTTGTGGATCAGCCGCGGTGTCTCGGACCACCAACCCGAGTGGCGCCCCCGCGACCCCACCGGCGTCATTGACCTCGTCAACAGCCAACTCGAGCCCAGCGAGCAAATGCCTGCCTGCCGCGACCCAGCCCGGCCGAGATAATGGAACGAAAGCACCGATCCGAATGGCCGGTCCGTCAGCCCCCTCCGCTCCCGAGGGCAATGAAGAGGTATTCATGCTTCGTGTCTCCTGTGAGACGATTCGATCCAGCCTCGCCCGGATCTCAAAATGGTGGGGTCGCATCCGGCGGCCGTTCGTCAGATCACCACCTGACACGGACCCTGACCACCTACGACCCCGATCGACTCAGACAACAGATCCTACGGGCTGTTTCGTTATCGGGCGAAGACGTCGCCTGGTGCGGGTCGGTGTCCAACTCACGAGGTGATGCTGTGCAAGTTGGTGATGATGAAGGTGGCCTCGACTAACACGCAGCGGGCGCGTTGGTAGTAGCGCGAATCTTCCTGTTCTCACCCAATCAGGTCGGTCGGAGCCCGGGCGCAGATGGTCTCTGCCACGCTACTGATTAGCGCGAAGCCAATCGTGGCCCAGCTCGGGATACGCCTCAGTCGCACGGCGGGCCCCTCTCTAAGAATTCACAACATCCGCTGAAACGACTTGACAGCAGAGGTTCGGTGCACACGTTGAAACATAAGGCCAGCTTATAGGAATTCAAGCTTTCTTGACGATGTATCAGTTCGATTTTGAAGAAGTCAGGTATGGCAGAGGTATAACCAGTCCACAGTTGCACCGTTTGTAGAGCTCCTGGTCGAACCTGGTAGTCGACAACCACAGCGCCGACAGCGAGCCGACCGCCGCCGACGCGGCAGCGTGCATGGATCGTGTGCCCGATCCCGCGCCAGCGCGGCTCGGCACAGATGGCCTAGTACTGCAACGGCAGTTGTGGATGCTGTGTAGTGCATGATGTCTGCCGTGACGGTGGCGGTGGTCGATGCGTGGGCGGCGGAGCTGGATCGGTTGCACGCTCGGATCGCAGGCCGGTTCCGGCGGGCGGAGCCGCGGGCTCGGGTCCGGCAGTACCTGTGTGGGCTGGCGGCGGGGCTGCAGCGGAAGAACGGCTGGACCTTGGCCGAGCGGGCGGGTGAGGTGTCGCCGGACGGGATGCAGCGGTTGCTGCGGTGGGCGGACTGGGACGTCGAGGCGGTCCGCGATGACCTGCGGGACTACCTGATCGAGCACCTCGGTGACCCGCAGGGCGTGCTGATCGTCGACACTCACCGCTTCACCAGCGCCACACGCCACTACGGCCCCCGCCGTGACCACGGCCGACCGTTACGCGGCCAGTCTGCGGCACTCGTTCAACAAGCTCATCGGGCAACTCCACCACTGCCTGCAATCCCGCGACGAACACCGCGAAGACCTCGGGTTTCCGACACCCGCCACCGCAACAACGTGACTCTCGACTGCATTGGGTGTCTGTCCGCGACGTCATGAGCTGGGCGGATCCTGCGCCGGCCCGCAGCCCAACCGCTCGACGCGGATCGCGAGGGCTCGGCGGAGCGGATGTCAATCGTTGACGTTGCCAACGGACAGCATGAATGCCAGTGAGCGGCCGACGCCGTCGCAGGCGAGGCTGATCTTTTTGGTACTCGTGGCGACAGCCAGGAGGTGGATGGACGTCGAGCGGCAACGCTTTCCGCTGCCTCATGCGCCGTGCGGTCGGCTGATCTATGCGGTGACATCACCGGCTGGATGCGGTCGAGCGCCCACACCTCCGCGAAGTGGATCCTAAACCACTTGCGGCCGCGGCAAGGGCCAGCACCCGGTCAGCAGCGGGCTGGCCTAGCGTCTGGTGGCCGGGATGGTCATGCCTCGCCGTGGTCAATCTCGACGTCGCGGCGGTGGCTCTCGGCGCTATCGCGGCCCTCACCACGGCTGGCGTGGCAGGCGTCCTCCCGCTCATGCGGCTGACGGCCTCTTCAGAGAAGGAGCACGGCTCCAACAGGCATGCTGGCCACAACCGTCCAAGGCAAATTCCGGCCAGGTCACTTCCCTTCCGCCAAACCCGAAGACGTTTAAGGATGTTCCTAGAGCCACCGAGAAAGACATGCATGGGAGTGGGTCGGCAAGAAGATGCACCTCGAGAATCTGGAAAATAATCATGTTTATCGTATCCCAGTCCCGCCGTGGCCATCACCTTTGCCCCTGTCATCCTTGGAGTCGGAGTCGCATATGCTTAGCACCAAGGGATTGCGGTTGGCGATATGGCTGATGGCGAAGCCGATCAGGCTGGCGCCTCCGCCTCTAGCAGCCTCATCTAAGACTGAGCTGCGCTCCTGTCACAACGGCCTCCGTTCATCTCACACGATTCACCGTAACCAAGCAGGAGGGTTCTGGCACGCATCCTAACGCGGGCTACCCTCATGGACATCATCTGGAGCGCGGAACGATCCTCCGAAGACGTCGAACACGTCTCGCTCGAGGTTGATCGCCGGAGCTTCATCACCGGCCTTCCCACGCGATCGGCAAAAGGTGCACTGGTGAGGGCCTTCCCGCGAATTGATCGAGCGCCTCGTCGAGATATCGCCGACTTTCCTAACCTGTACCAACGCTGACGTAAATCAGGAGAACGTCACCGACGTCGTCGGCAACGACCGTCCGTGAATTGAAGGAAACAACGCGGGATGGGGTACCGATGAACGATCCAACATGGCCTTCACGACAGCTGACAGCGCGAGGCCATCAAACACGAATTCGACCTACGGGATTGCCATGACTAGAACATCGAGCCTGGATATGAGCCCCAGTGCCGTCGAGGTCCAGGCTCAGCGCCACCAGGCACTTCCACGTACGATTTCCAAAACGGTCGGCGATGCCGGCTTCGACATCTTCCTCAGTTACAACAGCCTCGATCGGGAATGGGTCCAGGGGATCCGGGATTCGCTGGAAAGGCAGGGTCTCGCCTGCTGGATGGACTCTATGGAATTGGCGCCAGGCGACCATGTTGCCGCCCAGTTAGAAACGCTGCTCGACACCGTTCCGGTGGCCGCCATAATAGTCGGTGGTCACGCTATGGGCCCCTGGCAGAGACATGAATACTACGCTTTTTTGAACCGATGGATCCGTACGACGTCGGCGTTACAGCCGGTCCGGCTTATCCCGGTGCTCATTACCGGCGCGAACGGGCCGCTCGCGCTGCCTCCGCTGGTGCGCTCCCTTAACATGGTTGACCTGCGTACCGATTGGGCCGCCGGCATGCAGCGACTGGCCGACGCGACACACGCGCACCGAAAAGCGCGAGCCATCGAGAAACCACTACCGCGCGCCACCTTGACAGCCCTCTAGGCCGACCACCCGCCGATATCGGGAGCAACGATGCAAGAGTTGGAAGTCCGCGAGGAAAGCTTACCGGAATCGACGATATCTACAAGGGAACACTTGATCGCCCGCGCGTTCGCCGTGGAGCTCGGTCTTCCATGTGTCGACCCTGACGAATGCTTCTTCGAAAACGGCGGCACTTCATTGAATGCTGTGCTTCTCGTGGCGAACTTGCAAAGGCAGGGTTTGCGAGTCTCCCTAGATCAAATTGCGCGGTTCCCCACCGCGCGCCGCCTCGCCCGCGTCGCAGTTGAGCGCGACGATGCAGCGACCATCATCCATCCTGCACCAGAGGGCCGGATTCCTCTTCTCCCGATGCAGCAGGAATGGCTAGCCAATGGGATACCCAGGCCGGGGTCTAATGTTGTAGGTTTTCTCCTGAACGCGTCCGAGCCACTCGACTTCGCCGCGATGGATGCTGCAGTCCGCGCGGTGGTCGACCACCACGACGGCTTGCAACTTCGATTGAATCAACACGATTGGCCGCGGACCCAACGCCTAGACCGCACACCCGCCGGGCCATTCCTACGCATGTTGGCGAGATTCCCCGACGATGAGCTGGAACTCCAGCGCATCGCCGACGAACTGCGCAGCGATTTGGATCCGATCGATGGCCCGGTTGTCCGGGGTGCGCTCTTTCCGGGGAGCGACGATGAGGTTGGCCGCCTTCTCATCGTGGTGCATCATTTCTGCGTAGACGCGGTTTCCATGCAGATCGTCCTGGCGGATCTTGACACCGCATACATGCAGATCAGGAATGACAACCAGGTGGTGTTGCAGCGACGGTCGAGCAGCATCTTGGAACTGGCACAGGCGGCTTCAATGTTCCATCTGAGGCCCAGCGCAGCCGAGTCAGTGACATATTGGCTGGAGCAGGCCGAGCTTCTGCGCTCGGAGGATACCGAACCACGTCTTACGCTGACGAGGCGGCGTACCGGGCAAATTATAAAAGAAATTTGTGGAGTCCGCCCTTCTGTACGGGTCCTCTTCGGTGCCCTGGCATATGCCGTACGCCGCTCGGAAATGCGAGACGTGCTCGCGGTGCGGATGACCCACCACGGCCGGGGACGGTTTTCCGCCCAGCTTGACCTCGCGCGGACCGTCGGATGGCTCGCCACGCAGATTCCTGTGGTGCTCGACCTGCGAGCCATCCAGAGCGTCGGCGGCGCGATGGCATTGGTTGATCAGGCACTCGCCCGAGCACTGCGCTTTGGCGAGAACTACCAGTCCCTCGCCCAATGGCTGGCTGGACCGGCGGGCGCAATTATTAGGTCGGTCCGTGAACAGAGCGACGTCACCTTCAACTACTACCTGCGACAGCCGAACCTGATGCGCGACGCACAGCTGGCGCCGGCTAACCAGCAGCCTCACTTCATGCCCACGGATACCACGCGAGTGCCCGCCATGGCGCTGTACATCAGTGGCGACTTCACAGGGCCGATGTCCCTCCGCTGGCAATTCGATCCGGCGATCTACGACACGGATCTCATCGATCGACTCGCAGAGACGCAGGTCGCCGCAATCAAAGAGGTCTGCGATGGCGACAAATGAGAACGCCGTCGGAATCACTCTGCGCCCCATGACATCCTCCTTGCGATCCATGTCGTTCGTCGAACGCGTTCTTCTGCTGAATGCCTTCGTCCTCAGCTTCGGATTCGGCCTGTACGCGACTACCAGCGTCATTTACCTAACGCGTTTCTCGCATATTTCTGCCCAGCAGATCGGCCTGGCGCTCTCTGTCTCGGGCATCCTTTGGATGCTTGTGGCTGGCTCTGCCGGCCGTACCGTGGATCGCGTCGGTGCGCGGGAAACCGCCATCGGCGCTGGCCTGCTCAGCGCCGCCGTTGTTCCCTTGATGATCTTCGCCCAGGGATTCCCGGCATGCTGTGCCGTGCTCTGCGCTTTAGCGATTACCCAGAAAGTCAGCAGTGTAGGACACAGCGCCTTGGTTGGTCATCTGCTCGACCAGGATCGGCGTGTCAAGGTCGCCGCCCGCAACCACAGCATGTCGAATGCGGGGCTGGCAGTCGGCAGCGCGGCGGCCGGCGTTGCCCTCGTTGTCGGCACCCGTTCCGCGTTCGTGGTGATCCTCGTCGTATTTTCAGCATCGCTCGCCGCGGTTAATCTGATGACCCGCCGCCTACCCAAAGTGACGCCGGGCGTCGTCCGGCGAACGAACGCCAGCCGGGTGAGCCGGCGCCGGGGATTCCTCTTCCTGTCTGTCGTCATCGGACTAATTTCTATCCATGAGACGATCCTTGTAATCGGCATGCCCCTATGGCTGCTGCACCACACGCGCGCGCCAGCGCCCCTAGCCGCCTGGCTGACCATCGCGAACATGGCCTGCGTCGTCTTGTTTCAGGTTCATGTGGCCCAACGGACCGACTCGGTTCCGAACGCACGACGCGCCGTTGCGCAGGGAGCGATCGCCGTGGCTGCCGCATGCGTCGTCATCGCCCTGGCCTCGTTGCCGCGGTCCGCCACGATCGCCACCTCGATCCTTCTGTTGGGGGTGCTGACCCTTACTTACGGCGAGATGCGCGTCGCCGCGGGCGGGTGGGGACTGCGCTATGGCATTGCACCGCGGGCCGAGCACGGTCTCTACGGTGCCATCTTCTCCATGGGCAAAACAGCCGAAACTGCAGTAGGCCCGGCCGTGGTCACCTTCATGACCGGCAGCTTCACCATCTTGGGTTGGGGCATCTTGGCCGCCGGATTCGTCGGCTTGGCATTCCTGATCCGGCCAGGAGCAGCCTGGGCCGTGAAAGAGCAAACCGTTCGCTTGGCGGCCTCCGTCGAGCCTGGGCCCACCCCGACCGGTGTGGTCGTCCGGACGTGATCAGAAACCGCAACCACATCGCCCGGAGGGAATCTCAATGACCGTGTCAAGCCCTCGCCGAGAGCGGGGGCGTGTTATGGAACTCGCGGTCGTCGCGCAGCAGTGCTCAGAGCACGTCGACCACTCTGCGGGCCAGGGCGATGACGGCCTGGGTGTGGCACAGTCGACGGTCGCGTTTGCGGCGGTGGAACGTCTGGGAAGCGCCGCCGGCGCGGAGGCTGGACCAGGTGGCCATGTAGATGACCCGGCGCAGGCCGCGGTGATAGCGCTCGGGTCGGTGCGGGTTGCTGGTACGGCGGCCGGAGTCGAGGGGCACCGGTGCGAGCCTGGCCTAGGCGGCCAGCCGGGCCGGGGTGCCGAACGCGGCCAGGCCGCCGGTGGCGACGAGAAACCCCGCGCCGAGGATCGGCCCCACGCCGGGTATGCTCTCGATAATCTTCGCCTGAGGGGGCATACGGAACCTGTCAGGGAGCAGCCTGTCGGTGTCCTTGATCTCCGGGTCCAGGTCCGGCAGCCGGCGGGCCAGCCGGGCGATCAGAGCGGCGTTGGTGGCCTCGGCGGGCAAGCGCACGGTCTGCGCGGCCGCGGCGATCAGCGCATTGTCCACCATGGCCCGGACGCCCCTGCGCCATGCGCCGGCATCGGTAAAGTACGCGGCCAGCTCGGTCGGACCGGCGTCAGGGACCGCTTGCGGGGTCTGGTAGCCGGCCACCAGGATCAACGCGCTGCGGGTGGAGTAGTCGAAGGCCCGCTCCAGCGCAGGGAAGATCGCGGTGAGCAGCTCGCGCAGCCGGCTGACACCGCGCACCCAATCGGCCAACAGGTCGGCGCGGTGGGCGACCAGCAGCGACAACTCCACCACCAGCTCGTTCGGCGTGAGCAGCTCGATCAGGTCGCGGCGCAGCCCGGCAGTGTCGGCGATGACCCGGGCGTCCCTGGCGTCGGTCTTGCCCTCACCGGCGAATGCACCGGCCATCCTGTTGACAATCCGGCTGGGCACGTAAAGCACCCGCTGACCGGCCGCGACCAGCAGCGCCGCCGCCGCGCAGGTCAGGTCCACCGCCCACCACACCTCGACGCCGGCCAGCCCGGCGCGGGTGATCAGCGCCCCGATCGCGGCCCGGTCGTTGACGATCCGCATGGATCACAACAGCCGCCCCTCTGCATCGAATGCCGCCGCGTGGCGCGCTTCCTTGCCCGCGTCGACACCCGTTCGGACCACTTCCCGAGCCGTCACCCAGCCCGACCTTCCCTCCGCGTAGGTCAACCCCGTGGACAACCCCGCCGGCAGGTCCTTAGACAGCGACGACACGCGCAGATCTCAATCAGCGGTCGGGGCGACCAGAACGGCGAGGCGGCCATTCCCTCCGAGCCATCGCACGGCAACCAACCATCAGCCACACTTCGCGGCCCTGGGCATCCAGGGCTCCAACCCCAGACCCTTCGACCCTAAGGATCGATCCACCATGACTGACATCTCTGCTGAGGTCGCCGCTGTCTGGTGCGAGCTGCTCCGCAGCAACACCATCGATGCGGACGATAACTTCTTCGCGCTCGGCGGCGACTCGATGGACGCCGTCGTCCTCATACAACACCTCGTCGACAATTTCGGGGTCGAACTGTCAGTCGCCGACGTGTTCCGCGACGCGCGTTTCTCGGCGGTCGTCTCGCTCGTACAGCAGCGCGTTCGGCTCGCCGCTGTCAATTGACACCTAGAAACGAGACTCTCATGACCAGCACCAACATTTTCGATCTCTTGTGTAAACAATCAGTTGCTCAATCCGATGACGTAGCCTATATCGGCACCGATCGTGAGTACAGCTACGCGGAGCTGTTCGAACAGTCCCGCTCTGCAGGTAACTTGATTAGTGCGGCGATGACTCGCCCAGGCCCCGTCGCGGTGATCACTTCCATGTCGGCGGCCCGAGTTCCCGCAGTGCTCGCCGTAGCAGCCGCCGGAGGCACGCTTATTCCGATGGACCTCGAATGGCCTGCGGAATGGCGACGAACAATTATCGAGAAGTTTGCATGTACCGGGGTTCTCACGGACGACGCAAGCATGCTCGACGAGCTGGACGGAACTGTTCTTCCCGTGCCCGTCCTGGGCGGGGATCTCGTCATGACGGCATGTCGGGCCAAGCCAATCACCACGTGGCAGGAACACCTGAGCACCCTGCAGTACCTCATCTTTACCTCGGGCAGCACCGGGGCACCCAAGGGCGTTGGCATGAGCGTCGACGCTGCCCGTCGCCACATCGTCAGCACGATCGCCTGGCTAAATTTGGCTCCTAGTGATCGCGTCTTGCAGTTCGCCCGGCTGGCATTCGACACGTCGCAGGAGGAGATCTGGCCCGCGCTGTTCGCCGGCGCAACAGTGGTTGCCGGCGTCGTGACCACGCCGACCTTCTCCCAGCTCCAGAATCGTATCCGCGATTGCGGCGTGACCGTGCTCGAGCTGCCCACGGCGTACTGGCGACAGTGGGCGTCGTATCTGCGCGATCGTCAACCGGATCTGCCGAGTCTTGCGACGGTGATCCTAGGTGGCGAGGCCGCGTACGAGTGTGACGCGCACATGTGGCGCGCCGGGGGGCTTGGCCGAGTCCGTCTGATCAACTCGTATGGGCCGACGGAGGCTGGCATCACCGCCTCCGCCTACGAAGTTCCCGCCATGGTGCCGGACACCCCGGATCCCCTGCCAATCGGGTATCCCCTGCCCGGCAAGGAATTGATGCTCGACGAGAGCGAGCTCCTCATCTCGGGATCCACGCTTGCCGACGGCTACTTCACCGCCGACGGGTTCTTCACGGACCGCTTCGCGGGTGGGCGCTTCTACCGGACCGGCGACCTTGTCCGCCAACTGCCGGACGGATCGTTCGTTTTCCTCGGTCGCGTCGACCGCCAGGTGAAGATCCTCGGCCGGCGGATTGAATTGGAAGCCATCGAGGCCGCCCTAGTGCGCGCCGGAGCCCTGGAGGCCCGAGTCGAGACTAGCAACGACGTTCGCGGCCGGACACGCCTGCACGCGCTCGTCGCCGCGGACGTCGACGTCGACCTGCTCCGCTCGAAGCTGCGCGACATACTGCCGGACGCCTTAATGCCAGCACGCATCGTCGCCGTAGGAAGCCTGCCGAAAAACGCCGCGGGGAAGGTTGACGTCCGCGCTGCACGCCTGCTTATTGCGGAGCCTTCGAACATCGCACCGGCAACGGCCAGTTAGGGGAACTAATGAAGACGCAAACTACCCTGGAAGCGTTGCCGCCTCGGATAACGAGCGCTACGGAGTACGGCTCCGACTACGACGTGCGGCGTTGGCTGGGCGAACTGGCGGATGACGAGCGCTGGGATGCGCGATCGGTGGTCGGACGAGACGGAGGCAAAGTAGTCGGTTGCCTTCCCATCTGGCGAAGCACGCTTTCCCGCACACCCCAAAACGAGATCACCCGCGAGCTGACCACTCTCGGCCTCCCGAATGACGTGCCTTGCCTGCATCTAGGCCCACACAGCCGCAAGATCGGCGGCGCGGCGGTGGTGCGGCGACGCGACCGGTGGGCCTCTGAGGAGTGCCTGACCGCCCTCATCCGCCGCGCGACCGAGGAGGCTCAGGCGATCGGACTGCGCCCAGTGGCCCTATATGTGCCGCATAGTCAGCTGGCCGCTTTTCTGCGGTCGTGGCCGACACCGCCGCGGGTTCATCCGGCGGATATGTTTTCCCGTCTCGAGGTGGAGGTCGATTCGTCTGGGCGAGTGCATCACGCGTCGAAGCGCGTGCGCGACGTGTGGACGCACGACGCTCGCGCAGCTGAGGATCTCCGCCTAGAAAGGAGCTGGTCACAGGTGACGAAGGAGCTCATCGCCGAGGCCGCACCGCTCGTCGCGGCCGTTTCCCGGAACAACGGCGCGATCGCCCACCACCGGCTGAGCGCCTACCAGCTCGAAAAATGGTGGACGTTCGACAGCCAAAGCGCGCGGGCGCTGAGCGTCCGGACCAGCGGTGGCGAACTTGCCGGCGTCACGTTCGCAAGACTCCGCGAGTCAGCGCTCGAAGTCTACGAAGTTGGCATGCCAGACGAATTCGAGCAGCGGAGATTTCTGTACGCAACTCTGTGCTTCGTCGAGCCACTTAAGTTCGTCGCCGCCAATGGCTTGACCACCATCGAACTCGGGACGGGCCACTCCTCCGCTAAGCGAAGCCGCGGTGCAGAGCAGGAGTTGTTGTGGCACATCTACTGATGTCGTCGAATCCCCTGCGCACACCCGACGCAGACCACCGGAACGCAGTTGGCCTCTGGGGCCGAGTCGTCGGACCGTTCGATCGGCATGCGACGTTGACCGACGGGCGAAAACCGATCACCTACGCGGATTTGGCCTCCGCCATTGCCGAGCACCTTGACAGCCCGACGCCGCTCACCGTTGTGGCCTCGAGAGATCCAGTGATAGCGGGCGAAGCGGAAGGTGCTGCACGAACTCTGCTGCCACACTATGTGCATTCCCGCCACGCGCTCTGTACTGACACCGTACCGCTCACCAGCAACTGGAAGGTTGACCACGGCACGGTTCGCCGCATACTTAACGACGAGAGGGCACGGTCATGACGATTTGCGTTGTTGACTTCCTGCGTTTCGACGCGAGGCGTCCGCTGGCTGAGCTTCTCGTAGAAAGCGACTGCCCTGTGCATCACACGGTGGATCCGGTCAACGATCTTGCAGAGAGCCGAGAGGTTGCCTCGCTGGCCGAGCTTGCCGAGCGCTACGCGGTCGACCTCGTCGACTCCGCAACGCCGCCGCACGTCGTAGTTGGCGTCTGCGCGGCGGCGAAGCTCAGCCTCCTGATCACCGCTAAACTGCGCAAACACGAAATCGACGCGCGGTGCGTGCTAGTCGACCCTCGCTGGGCGGGCTTGGATGACGTCGCCGTCTCGTTCGAAGAGGTCCAGAGATCCATGCGGTCCGGCGTGACTAGTGAGGAGCCAAACGCAGCTGGCAGGCGAATCGAACAAATGTTAACCGTTCTGGACGCAGAACTGCACGCGGTCTTCGCAAAGAGAGGGCATGGCCTTGAGACGGAGCCCGTCATCAAAGCTCTGCTGAATCGCTACCGGGCTTGGTTCGAATTTCTGCGGATTTCCGGCGAGGCGGCCCCGGCGCTCCCACCGACACGACTGATCACTCCGCCCGGCTTCGCCCAACCATCGTGGTGGACCACCTGTTGGCACGCAACGACCATCAGCGACCTGGAGCAGGCCATCCGTTACGCCAACCAGCACGTAATTGACAGGATCATCACAACAATCGCCGAAGCTGGCCCCGACCATTCCCAAGCCGATACTGGTTTCCTCGGGACCGAGTCGAAAATGAACCGCCACGGGGTTGGCGTGAAAACGGCTCGGTAGCCGGGTTGATGGAGTTGGCTGACCAGGCGGCGGGCTTAGCCTCGCGCCTTCAGTAAGCGCGCTGGTGACCCTACCTGGAACGCGAAACCGCCTTCCGATCTGGGATGATCTGGGTTGTCTGGAGTCAAGATCGTCCCGCACGAGGCACTTTCAGGGTGCGGGGTACTCGTACGCGTCCGAAGGTCGTGACTGTTGGTGGCGCTCGGGGTGTGATCGGTCACGCGGGCACCCGTCTGCTCACCGAGCTGTCGGACACCACCGGGTTGACCGGGGGCTTCGTCCAAGCGGTGGAGCTAACCGGAAGCGCCAGCCGACGCACGACCGGGCCGCGTCGCGGTCAATAATCAGGGACGTCGCACGTAACTCGGTGTCGACGTGCCGGTCCACTCCCCGGGCACTTGAGATGAGCCGGAATGGGGTCGAGGGCGCCGGCGACCGTAAGGCTACAAGGACCGAATTCATGTTGATGATCATGCTGCTAGTGCACGCCGATGAAGGGGAGGAACTGCGGCTGACCGACGAGGACTGGAGAGACCACTTCTGGCTACACACTCGCGCCGATGACCGCATCGAACACATTCGGGTGCAGGTAACCGGCAGTGGCGTCAAGGCAGTCTTCTTCAGCGCCAGCGTTGATCGCGGCAGTTCCGCTGCCACGGTCGAGGCCATCTGTGTCCGTGCGCTAGAAGCAATGCCCGGATCCGCTACGTGGGAGGTCAGCTACCATCCGACGACTCCCGGTGAGCCCCCGCTGGGCGACCTGAAGAGTGACCAATGACGACGACGCGGGCTGCCTCGGTGATCAGCTCCGTCCCCCGGTCTTCTTGCCCGACCGGTGGACAGCAGGCGGACCCGACGGGCAAGCTTCGCGGGCACGTTGACCGCCTCCACACCGTCGGCGGCCAGCCGTGTGGTCAGCGGGGCGCCGAGCCCAGAGGCACCTTCGATCGCCCAAACCGCGTCGGGCCAGCGGCGGAAGAAGCGGCGTAGCTGCCGGTAGCCATCGCGGTTGACCGGAACGCGGATGGACGCCAACGACTGGAGTCGAGCGTCCACCGCGCCGGCGGTCCACGACGCCTAGTGCGGATCGATTGCGATGACAACCTGAGCAGGCGTCAGCGCAGAGCGGAGGGCATGCGTTCTCCTCATGACAGCCCACAGCACGGGTGCTTGAACCGGCGAGGAGGGCAGACCAACTTCGGGCTAAACAGACCTCTCTCGAGCCACTCTCGCCGCCGGCCGCGGCCGGGACGCAGGCCGTTCGGCAGCCAGCCCGAAGGCGGCAGGCGTAACTAGAGCGATCCCAACCACGGCCTCAAAGATCATGACTGCAGACCACGATCTCCACCAACGATCAAACAAGTTGGAGACCTCCCTGTCGCCGACCGCTTGACACAGAGAGGTGCCGTTCGTCTTACAGTCCCGAGGAGGCCGTGATGGGATACGGCGCATGCACTCCGGGCCCGCGGCAGGCCCGGCAAAGTCCCCAGGTGATGCCGAGTAGGGCCAGTGGTCGGTTGCTGTCGCGGGCGTGTTGTCGGTTGGCGGCGACGATGTTGGTGACGCCGGTCAGGCGTACGGCGCCGATTAAGCGATTCGATCGCGTTCGTGGAGAAGATGACCTTGCGGATCTCGAGGTCGTAGTCGGGGAACGGGATGAACTCGAGCCCGTTCCCAGTCATGTCGGTTTGGGAACAGCGCGAGCCGTGGCCCACCGACGTTGGCTTCCTGCACGATGCTGGATTGACCGACCTGCATTGGGCCATGCGCTGCCCCGACCTGTGCCTATGTGGCCCCTACATATCAGCGACGTCGTCAACGGAGATGACACCCGGAGTGTGCTGACGCCGAGTGGGAACTGACCAACGCGGGCGGCCGGTGGGTGTAGGCGCGGCAGAGGTAGCGCTCCTCGAGGTCCCGAACTTCAGTTGGATCGAGCGATCAACACGACGCTTCACGCGGCGCGGCCGCGGAGTTCAACCACAACAACCCGTCACTCTGCGTAGCGCGTCCGCGCCGCTACCCCGGGCCGCATACGGATCTGTCGATGGAGTGCCTGGCGTCAATGCGGCTTGACCGAGTAGGGCGTTAGCGCCCGAGTACGAAATATGCGAGACCGAGAACGCCGCGATAGACGCCGACGTATTCGCGTAGGCGGGCATCGAGTTCATCCCGAAGCCCTGCGGCTCGGGGATCCTCGGGGTGGTGCAGCAACCACTCCTGGCGGCCGGCGAGCCACGTTGACTCGAAGTCGTCCCATTCCCGTTGATCGGCGGTGCTCAGGTGCAGGACGCGCCAGCCCAGCGATCGTGCGTGCTCGACCAGATCCGCGAGGGGCATGATCTCCGCGCCGAGGATCTCTGTCGCCTCCTTCGTGGGTGGGCGCTCCCAGAACCCCTCACCGAACAGCAGCCGGCCGCCCGGCTGGACGAGATCGGCGAGCGCCCTGAGGGCTTCACGTGTTCCTCCGAATGCGTGTGAAGCGCCAATGCACATGACCCGCTCTGCACGCTCTCGCCAGGCCGCCGCTTCCTGCTTCAGGAAGGTCACCTGCTTGTCGAGTGACCGATTGGCGGCGAGGGCACGGCCGCGCGCCAAAGCTGCGTCATCGGTGTCGACGCCGGTACCCGTTCTCGAGCCGGTGCCATCTGCGCCGACTGCCCGCAATAAGAGCTCGCCCCAGCCGCATCCGAGGTCCATCACGTGGGCGCCGGCGGGAATGTCGAGTCGTTGGAGTAGGAGGGCGGCGTGGGACTCCGACAGCGGTGTGTTCCAGCGCATCCGCGCGTAGCGCGCGATGGCGAGATCGTCGGCTGATGGCATCGCGCCAGCGTGCCAGGTCCTGATCGACCATGCACCGCCTTTTTGCAGGCGGTTCCGGCACCCTCATCTGCCGCGACCCGCTCGCTACGCAGTGTCACGTCGGGCTCGACTTGCCGGCGTCCCAGCGTACCGATGGTCCTATCCTCGCCGTATGACATATGAGGCTCCGGACAGAATTCTGGATCGCTTGATCGAGGCAATAGCGGCCCAGCTGGGTACTTCGGAGCACTCCGCCCTGGCGCCTGTCGCGGTCGAGGCGCTGACCGGGTTGAGCAGGCCCGAGGCGAATTTGATCTTCAGTCATGATGGCCACCTCGTGCACTACGGCACAAACACCGCACCGCTGGAGATCCTTTATTCAGTTGATCTCGGATATTCAACGTAGTGTGGCTGCGGCGGCTGCTGCAATCCTGCCGGGCGACATAGTGAGTGACCGGGTCAGGCGTGAGGCACCGCCTCAACACCCAACGGCCCAGCATCGGCGGCTGAACGCGGAGTCAACCCGCTTGCCGCCGATGTGGGGTTGAGGAAGATCAGCGCTGGCCGCTGGGCGTGGTGGCGCGGGTACCGGCGCCACCACGCCCAGCGGCGCGAAGAATCATGGGCGGCCGATACGTCTTCCGCTGCCCGGCCTCCTTTGATTACCCACCGCAAACTGCCATGCCGACTGGATTCACATCACAGATAAAGTGCCGCAGCATGGCCAGCCGACAAGATCACTACGTCTACCAGGCCACCGTCATGATTACCGCGCTACGGCAATGGTTTTCCGGGGAGCATTGAGATGAGTTTTGCGCGAGTGCGGGCACTCGTTGTCGTCGGTTTGCTGGCGGTCACCGCTGTGGTCTTCGTGGTCGTCACGCTGGTCCGTGACGCTCAGGCCGTGCGGGTATCGCCACTGGTTGCCCGGACGGCTGGCCGCTTGCCGACATCGCCCTGCGTTTACCCAAGGAGATCAAGATCAATGTGTTGAACGCGACCGACGAGAAAGGGCTCGCCGGCAGCGTCGCGAACGACTTCCGCAACCTCAAGTTCCAGGTCAAGAAGGAAGGCAACGCGCCCAAGGGGGTCGACGAGGTGGCCGTGCTCCGGTACGGCCCGAAGGGGGTCGGCTCGGCGCACCTGCTCCGCGCGTACTTCCTCAACGACGCCAAGCGGGATTATGACCCAAAGCGCACCGATGACACCGTCGACGTAGTGCTCGGCAACGGGTTCCGCCAGCTTGCCAGCCCCACCGAAGTCAACCAATCCCTCGTCGAATCGCCGGTCGCCCCACGTGGCTCTTGCCCCGCGCCCGTGAACAAGTAACCCCGAGGACGGAGCTGTACCGAGCGACGGCTGAGTAGACCGGCAGGAGTTCGTAGGCCGTTGGTTGGTCTTCCAGCCGCACTTCCGTTGGCGGTGTTTGCGCAGCTACAGATCTTGAAAGGCTAGGTTCAGCTGGGTTGGAGGGCCAGGCCGGTGTCGGTCGGGAAGCTGACGAGTGGGCCGGGACATGTGCTGGATGCTCAACACGCGCATCGCGGCACCCGTTGTGTTTCGCCTGCTTGACCCTCGACCTGGTTGAGCCTTCAGGATCGCCGGGTCAGCCAGTCGGCGATCAGTGGGAGTGATCCATTTTGGTGGGCAAGCTTGCCGCCAGTCCGGCATCCCAGGCGGTCGCGATCGGCGAGTCCGTGCCAATCACGGTGCGGTGGACGGGTCTCACCGCCGGTCGGCGCTACCTCGGTCTCGTGTCATTCAGAGGGGGCAACCACGCTCGGGTGCACGACTGTCTCGGTTATCGCCTAACCGGGCGTAAGTCGGCTATCCGCGCCTGCGCGGATAGCCGACTTAACTGTTAGATGCGTCTACTGTTCTCGAACATAGAGGTCGTACACGCCTTCGAACAGCGCGCACTGGTAGTCCTGCCATTTACCGGTCGCCATACCGTGCTGGCCCGCAGCTTGACACTCGGCATCCGTCGAGTATGCACCAGCAAACTCCCATGGACTGGCCTGAGCTTCTGAGGCAAATCCAATTGACAGCACGACACCGGCGATCCCGGTCGCAAGAACTTCACTGAGCTTTCTCATCGCCAACTCACTCCAGCTAATTGGTGCTTTCAGCAAGGCATAGCTGACATAAGCGTTCGCCACTCCGGTATAACGGCCGTATAGCGGCGCGACGATCGTCCGTTGGGTCGGTACGCCCATGCCCGCTTCGCCATCGCCGCACACGCCTGCCGCTCGGCCAGCACCACGGCGGCCTGGACGGGGTCGCTTCGGTCGAAGAAGCCGGGAGTCATCCCATGGCAACGGGTCCTGTTGAGACGGCGTTCTGATGGGCATGCAAGTAGATTCCCTCTTCGAGACGTTCGTCGAACGACGCTCTACGGACCTTCTCCGCACCGCGTACCTACTCACCGGGGATCGCGGACATGCCGAGGACCTGTTGCAGACGGCGTTGCTGCGCACTGCGCAGCACTGGCCTCGTGCACGCGCGGCACCCGAGGCCTACGCGCGCCGAGTACTGGTCAACCTCTCCCGGGACCGAATCAGACGGCTGTTCCGTCGCCCGCGGGAGACGTCCATGACGCCCGGGGCCGACAACCTGCCCGCCGCTGATGGCGGCTACGACCAGCTCACGGACCGACGGCTAATCGTCCGCGCGTTGGCCACGTTGCCTACCCGGCAGCGGGAGGTCATCGTGCTGCGCTTCTTCGAGGACCTGTCGGTCGATCAGACCGCCGACCTACTCGGGTTTTCCGCCGGCACGGTCAAGTCGTACACGTCACGCGCCCTGATCAGATTGCGGGAACTTTTAGCCGACTCAACCGCAACCACTTCCATTGGAGGGTCCTGATGCACGTCGATGAGCAGTACGGCCGCCGGCTCGGCGCACAGTTGCGCGAAGAACTCGACGACGTCCACGCGGCCCCGGACATCGTCTCGATCCTGCGCCGCCAGCGGTCGCGACGCGCGTGGAGGATCCGAGCCGCGATCGCCACTCCGATCGCGACGGCTGCCGCGATCGCGATCGTGTCGTCCTTGACCGGGCCCGGTCCTCAACCGGACGGTTCGTCGAACGACTCCGTGCAACTTCAGAACGTCGCCTACATCAAGGCGCAGACCACCCGGGCGCTGAGCCAGGCCACAAATTACGTCATCTATTCCGAAACCGTGTACTCGGGCGGGCGCATCGAGCAATGGAACGACCCGGCAACTCAGCGCTACCGCAACGACGTCTACTCCGTCGACTACGATTCCTTTCCGGTCGGACCAGATGGGCAAGTTCAGGTACCCAGTAATCCAGGTCCCCCGGTCCTATTCCAGTCTCACAGCGCGAGCGGTCCCTTCAGCAAGCGGGACGTCGTCAGCGTGGACTATAAAAGCAAGACGTGGCACAGAGATCACGAGACCAACGCGCCGCCGCCCGGCGCGTTGGACGTGACCGATCCGGACTCGGTCGAGAAGGCGATTAACAACGGCCGGTTCGAGGTGCTGGGCGATGATGTTGTGAACGGTGTGGCCACGCTACATCTGCGCATCAGTCCCAGCGGTGGAACTGGGCCAGCGATGAACCCAGCCGATCACGCCAGCGCCCGCGGTGATGGGATCGACCTGTGGGTCGACGAGAAAACCTTCCTGGCGGTTCAGTCGGCGAAAATAGTGGAAACCAAAAAGGGACCCGTCACGACGACGACGTACACCTGGTTGCCGCGCACGGATGAGAATTTGGCGCGTCTCGTGCTGATCGGCCCGCCAGGTTTCACCCAGGAGCACTGAGAAGGCGGCGAGGCCTCGCTGCCGGCGAGGCCTACACGTCTACAACCAGCCACCAGATCGGGGGAACCGCAACTCGGGCCGGTGGAGCACGTCCTACGTCCGCGAGACTGTGACCAACCCGAAGTACACCGGTTCCATATTCTGGAACCGCCCCGCAACCAAAGACGAACAGCATCCTGGCAGGCCCAACCCCGCGACGAGTAGGTCATCTCCAGCCAATCCCAGCACAAAGCGCTCGCGCCGGCCGACCTGTCCGTGGCCGCCCAGACCTCTCCGGATGCGGCGGGCGCGTGTCAACCTCGACCCGCTGGCCCACAACCCGCACCTGCTGACCGGGAGCGGCTGGCAATGCCGATGGTCATTTCCTCGCGCGGATCAACCGCCGTATGTAGGAACCGACCGCGACATCGCCGCCGCCTCCGACCAACGACGTCTCGTTGCCGGACCTGCTACCGCTCGTTGAGATCGACATCACTCAAAGGCCGGGACCCCGCGGGCTCGATGCCGCCCGGGGCCGAGATCCATTACGACCACCGCACACGCGCGGGCCAACGGATCAAGGCCCTGCACGTCTTAGTGTGTGCCCCCGGCGTGAGTAGCACTGGAAGGGAGAAGGCTCTCCGCCCTCCGATGGCCGTTGCCGTCGGAGGGCGGTCTCCCGCGTTTCGGGCGGCCACGAGTCCTCGGGCATTCATGACTGCTTCGGTTGTCCTGCTGATGTGAACCGTCCCCGGTCTGGTGACTGGTTTGAAGCCACGAAAGGGTGGTGTCATGCCAGCACCGAGGAAGTACCCCCAGGAGTTGCGTGAGCGGGCGATGCGGCTTGTGCAGGAGGCCCGGGAGCAGGATCCGGAGTTGTCGCTGAACGCGGCGGTGGTCCGGATCGGGCAGCGGACCGGCGTGAACGCGGACACTCTGCGGGTTGGTGTAAGCAGGCTGATATCGATGCCGGCCGGCGGCCGGGTACGACGACCCGTGATGCGCAGCGGATCAGGGAGTTGGAGCGGGAGAACCGTGAGCTGAAGCGGGCCAACGAGATTCTGTTGGCGGCCAGCTCGTTCTTCGCGCGGAAGCTCGACCCGCGTTTGCCGTGGTAGTGGCGTTCGTCGACGAACACCGGGAGCGGTTCGGGGTCGAGCCGATCTGCCGCGTGCTGACCGCGCACGGGGTCACGATCGCCCCGAACAGCTACTACGGGCACAAGAAGCGGCCGCCGTCGGCGCGGCTGCAGCGCGATGCGCGGGTACTGGCGCAGATCGTCCGGGTGCCCACCGATCCGGCGATCGGCCGTGGCCCGTACGGCGTCCGCAAGGTGCATGCCGCGCTGGCCCGTGAGGGCGGGGTGGACGGGCAGTCGGTGTCGCGGCGACAGGTCGAGCGGCTCATGCGCCGGGCCGGGATCCAGGGCGCCCGCCGCGGCAAACGGTTCGTCACCACCCGCCCGGACGCGACCGCGTCCCGGCCGCCGGACCTGGTCCGGCGCGACTTCACCGCGGCCGCGCCGAACCGGTTGTGGGTGGTCGACTACACCTACGTGCCGACCTGGTCGGGCATGGCGTTCACCGCGTTCGTCACCGACGTGTTCTCCCGCCGGATCGTCGGCTGGCGCACCGCCGCCAGCATGCCGACCTCGCTGCCGCTGGACGCGCTGGAGATGGCGCTGTGGACCCGCCACCGCCAAGGCCACAGTAAGCACGGCCGGCTCGACGGGCTGATCCATCACTCCGACGCCGGAAGTCAAGGCGGATTCCAGTGGTCGTCGCAACACCTCGATCAGGGGGTGTGCGGATGGGAAGACCATCGGGCTGGGTGACCGCGATGACGGGCCGACCGGCGATGCGATCACCAGGACGGCCGGACGTGAACGCCAGGGATGTTCAGCGGCAGTTCTGGCGGCGAATCGCTGAGGGCTTGTCGAGCGAGGAAGCCGCGCTGGTCTGTGGTGTGTCGCAGCCGGTGGGCGCCCGGTGGTTCCGTCAGGGTGGCGGCATGCCGCCGCTATCTCTCAAGCCGCCGTCGGGCCGGTATCTGTCGTTGGCCGAGCGGGAGGAGATCGCGCTGCTCAAGGCCCAGGACAAGGGCGTGCGTGAGATCGCTCGGCTCGTCCGGCGTGACGGGTCGACGATTTCGCGGGAGCTGCGCCGCAACGCCGCTACCCGTGGCGGTCAGCCGGAGTATCGGGCCTCGGTCGCGCAGTGGCATGCCGA
Organism: Micromonospora echinaurantiaca; assembly: GCF_900090235.1. Classification (NCBI taxonomy): domain Bacteria; kingdom Bacillati; phylum Actinomycetota; class Actinomycetes; order Micromonosporales; family Micromonosporaceae; genus Micromonospora; species Micromonospora echinaurantiaca. The sequence goes on from NZ_LT607750.1 coordinate 3,709,887, forward strand.
GCGCCGCCTGCGGAGAACTCTTTCCCTGCGCGGACGTTCAAGAAGGTCTACGTGCTCAATCAGGCCCATCCGGACGCAGGAGATCCTCTCGGGAAGCATGAGCGGGGCACTCCAATTAGGCGGAACACGCAGCAGCAGGTAACGGCCTCTCTGACGGCGGTAGCAAATGTGACTTTCATCGACGACGGGGAGGCAGTGATCGAGACGAGGGACGGCTGCCCAAAGGTCAAGGACGGCGGCATCTTGATCACGCTGGGCACGGTGAACGGCGACGATCAGAAGGTGCAGGTACCGATCACCGGCTTTGTCGCCTGCCTCGGCGCCACCTGGCTGACCTACGTGGTGCAGAACAGACCTGGTACCGGGTGGCGGGTGACGGGCACGACCGGCCCGAGTGCAGACTCATTAACCCGCGAACGATCCCGCCGCGACTCCTCACCCCGTCTCAGGGCCCTGGGACCGCCGGCCAGTTGCGCGGTCTTGACGAGTAGTGACCGGCGACGCGGGTCACGCCGCTGAGCGGGTCGGCGATGGGTCCTCGCTGCCATCGCGGGATGAGGTTGTGGAATTCGCCCAGCGGAGACTGCCAGCGCCGCCAACGTGGTGATGCTGCTTGTCATGGCGACACCGCCCGGGCGGGAGCTGTTCGACTGGTACGTCGGATAGCCGGCCCATGTTTCCCTACAACCATCCTCGTATTTGCCGCATGGACTGCCGCCAGGCGCCCACAGCGCGCTACCTAAGCGGATCTCCTCGTCGGCAGTCGCCAGACCGTCCAGCCTCCCCGGACGGGGACAAGGTGGAGCGCCCTACCGGACGAGTCTCAATGGTGGCTGTCAAGCGCGCCTTGCGGCGGGCAGGGTCTCCTCGGTCGGGCAGGCTTGTTCCTGTCCGGGGTTCGCGGTCGGGTCAAGGCTCGCCGTAGGCGACCGCGTAGCGGCTCGGCCTTGATCCGACCGGGGTTCTCGGGCAGCCCTTGCGGTGCCCGGCCGAGGGGACCCGTTGCGGTCTCCGAGGGAGGGTCGGGGTGCGGGGCAGCGCCCCGTCGCTCTTGTCAGCCGCGTGTGGATGCTCGCAACTGCAAGTCGACGTGTGGTTGACGCACCAGGGCCTCTCCCCAATCGCCGGTCATTTCCCAGACGTCGGGTCCATGGTCGGCTGCCAGGTGCAGAGTATCGATGTGGCCATAGTCGGGCTCTCCTGATGCATCGGTAGCGAACGGCGCCGTCGACCGGCGGACGTGGATGGCCGAACCGCTCCGCACCGTCAATGTCGCTTCGCGGTAGCAGTGCGTCTCATTGGCAGCGGCCGACTGGTAGGCAGGGTGCTCCGGCGCGAGGGCGGCTTCGAGCTTGAAGACCACTGCCGTCGCGGAAACGTCTACGTCCAAGACCCAGGAGTCCTCCAAGACGACGCCTACCAAGTCGGAGAAGACCTCGTAGTGCTTGCCACCCTCACGTCTTGCCACAGGCTAAGAATGCCTGGCCACTGCGAGTAGCACAGTCCCGGTCGCCGGGGTCGTTACGCGAGTGCGAGGCGACGGCGTTACGAGACGTCCCGTTATACCGGCGCTGACGGCGCTGGTGGTTGAAGGTGGAAGCAGCGGTTGTCGCGGAGCAGTGCCCACAGCACGTCGACGCGGCGGCGGGCGAGGGCGATCAGCGCCTGTTGGTGCTTGCGTCCTTCGGCGCGTTTGCGCTGGTAGTAGTCCCGGTTCGGGCCGTTCATCCGCAGGGTGCTCAGCGAGGACATATAGAACACGTGGCGCAGCCGCCGGTTGTAACGCTGTGGCCGGCGCAGGTTGGCGACGCGCTTGCCAGAGTCACGGGCCACCGGTGCCAGACCCGCGTAGGCGGCAAGGTGATCAGGGCTGGCGAACGTCGACAGGTCCCCGACCGCGACAATGAACTCCGCCGCCGCCAGTGCACCCATGCCGGGCAGGCTGCGGATGATGCCGGCCTGCGGGTGGTCACTGAAGGCGGCCTCGATCGCTTTGTCGGTGTCCCGCATCCGTTGGTGCAGTTGCAGCAGGTGGATGGCCAGCTCACTGGCGAGGGCAGCAGCGGTGTCCTGCCCCGGCAGGGTGAGGTCCTGCTCAGCCGCGGCGGCCAAGGCCTGCTCGGCGACCTTGACGGCGTTCACGGCCCGATGCCGGCGCAGATGCGCCACGAGCTGCTCGCGACCGGCGGCGCGGATCTGCTCAGGCGTCTGATACGCGCTGATCAGAATCAGGGTCGCGACGTTGGTGAAGGTCAACGCGCGTTCCAACACCGGGGAGATTCCGAGCATCAGTCGGCGCAGCCGGTTGACGGTGCAGACCCAGTCTTCGACCAGGTCGGCGCGGTGCGCGACCAGCAGCGCGAGTTTGGCGATCAGCTCCGTCGGGGTCTCGACGGGCAGGAAGTCACGCCGCATCCGGGCGGTATTTGCGATGACCAGCGCGTCACGCGCGTCAGTCTTGGCCTCGCCGGCGAACCCAGCAGCCATCGTCTTGACCGTCCGGCCCGGGATATAGACGACCCGGTGACCAGCAACAGCCAGCATGGCCCGCAGCAGCGCGGTCTCGCAGCCGACCAGGTCGACTGCCCACACCACCTCGTCATCCGCGCTGACCCGCACGAGCAGCTCCGCGATCGCCTGCTGATCGTTGACCACCCGCGTCGACCACAGCACCCGCCCGGCCACGTCCACCGCCGCAGCGTGGTGAGCCTGCTTGCCCGCGTCAACGCCTACCCATACCTGCGCCAAGCCGTCCTCCCAAGCACCCGGATCCAGGTCACCTCGGACGACCCCGCCGGCAGTTCCTTAGCATGCGACGACTCGCAGATCTCAATCAGCGGCCAAGGCGCCCTAGGCTGGCTGGGCGGCCGCTCGTCCATGGCCACCTGACGGCAAACGACCTTGAGCCACACCCAACCAACCCGGCGGCCCGGAACACCATCCAGACGCAGGAACCCTAAGGAACGACCTTGGCCCCGTCCGGGGAGGCTGGTAGCCCTGGTGGTGCCCGGCGAGGAGATGCCGCCGACGGCATCTCTGAGGAGGGTCGGAGTTCGGGGCGGAGCCCCGAGGTCTTCCAAGATCAGCCGTCCGCGAACGTGGCCGGCCGGCCCTGCCGATGCCGGCCGAAGGTCGCCAGCAGGCCGGGGCCGGGCCGGCGCGGCCCGCTTGCGGGCCGCCTTGATCCTGAAGAGGGGAATTCGACAGTCAACGGACACCGAACCGGGCACCGAACCGCCGGAGTAGCGTCGGGTGGGCCGACTATCCGATGTCCTTGGCAAACAGCGCCACAACAGTCGGATTGTGTGTGCTGACGCCGATCCGCTGCGCCCAGCGTCCGAGGCCGACCAGTCCGATCTCGTGGGCCTCTTGTTCAGTGACGGCCGCGACGACCGCGCTCAGGATGGTTAGACGATCGCCTATTCTCGATATGGCGATCGGGTTCACACGTGAGTCATCCGTGGTGCCGTCGTCCTCACGCCAAGCAGGCGACACGCCGGCATACTCGACTGTCATGATCCACGTCGGGGTGGCAGCTGATTCCATGGATATCCCTTCCAGCTTCGGCCGAGCAGGAATTTTCGTCGCGGATGTGGGTCTGGTCAAAACTTCGGCTGGACCGGTGAGGGCAGCATGTCGGATCACTTGCGTAGTACGTCGACGGCCTGGTCCCGAAGGGCTCCGTCGGCGACCTCTTCGCGCAGTGACCGGCGCTCGATCGGCTGAGCAACCTAGGTGTTCTGCCCAGAGAGGTTAGGGACACGGCTGGCTGGTGGGTGGCCGCCGAGTGCGGTGTGGGCGCGGTGGTGATTGTAGGCGTGGAGCCAGGCGGGTAGGGCTGCTCGGCGGGCTGATTCGGAGGGGTATGGGCGGGCGTAGGCCCATTCCTCGGTAAGGGTGCGGTGGAACCGTTCGACCTTTCCGTTGGTTTGCGGCCGGAAGGGGCGGGTCTTCTTCACGGCGATGCCCAGCTCGTGCAGGGTGTCGCGCCAGAGGAAGGACTTGTAGCAGGAGCCGTTGTCGGCGATGACCCGGCGGACGGTGATGCCGTGGGCTGCGAACCAGGCCTGCGCGCGGCGCCAGAAGGCGGCCGCGGTGTCTTTGCGTTCGTCGTCGAGGATCTCTGTGTAGGCCAGCCGGGAATGGTCGTCGATGGCGGTGTGCAGGTAGGAGTAGCCGAGCCGGGCGCCGCCCCACCGGTCGGTGGTGTGGCCTTTGGTGGCGGTGCGGTTGAGTTTTCCTTGACGCCGGCCCTGGGTGCGCCATCCGCCGCCGTCGGGGATGTTGCCCAGCTTCTTGATGTCGACGTGGACCAGGTCTCCGGGCGCGGGATGCTCGTAACGGCGTACCGGCCGGCCCGTGGCCCGGTCCAGGTGGGCCAGGCGGGCGGCTCCGGCCCGGCGCAGCACCGCATGACACGTCGACGCCGCCAGCCCGAACCGGCCACCGATCCGCGCCGGTCCCCACCGGCGCTTCGCCCGCAGATGCAGCACCTTCCGCTCCACCGGCGCCGGCGTGCGTCGCGGTGACCGCAGCGGCCGGCTGGACCGGTCGACCATCCCCGCCACACCCTCGACCCGGTACCGGTCGGCCCACCGCTTCGCCGTGGTCGGACTGACCTGAAATCGGTCAGCTGCCCGCCGCAGCGGCCAACCGTCGTCGACCACGCAGCGGGCCAGACGCAGCCTGCCACGGTCCGTCAGGGGTGCGTTAGCGTGGGGCACGAGGACCTCCCGGGTGATGCGGAACCTTCGACAAGCTCCACCTCACCCGGAGGTCCTCACCTATTTCAAGATCCCAGCCACGTCACCAACGTCCATGGACAGAACACCTAGGTCGTGTCTCGAAGTCGTGTGTGGCGTGTCGGTGATCGATAGATAGCGAGGTCTCCGGTAGAGGGTTCATCGACCAAGAAGAACCTGAATACCGGAGACCTCGTGGCCACCATAGCGGTGACGAGGCGGCACGACCTGACCGACGCCCAGTGGCGGGTGTTGGAGTCGCTGCTGCCTGCGGGTAAGCGGCCGGGCCGACCGTCGCAGTGGAGCAAGCGGCAGCTCATTGACGGTATCCGGTGGCGGGTGCGGGTCGGTGCACCGTGGCGGGACGTGCCGGCGTGTTACGGCTCCTGGCAGGCGATCTACGCGTTGTTCCGACGCTGGCAGCGGGCCGGGGTCTGGCAGCAGATCGTCACCGGCTTGCAGGCTCGCGCGGACGCGGCCGGGTTGATCACGTGGGATGTGAGCGTCGATTCCACCATCGCTCGGCCCCACCAGCACGCCGCGGGCGCACGTCGGCGCCCGCAGGAGCAGATCGAGCCGCCCGGCGGAGTCCATGCCGAGCCAGGCGACCACGCCTTGGGCCGGTCCCGTGGCGGCTGGACCAAGCTGCACCTGGCCTGCGAGCAGGGCGGCAAACCGCTATCGATGCTCCTGACCGCCGGACACCGCGGCGACAGCCCGCAATTCGCCGCCGTGCTGGCCGGCATCCGCGTGCCCAGACTCGGTGTCGGCCGTCCCCGCGTGCGACCCGACCGGGTCATCGCCGACCGGGCCTACACCTCCCGCGCCAACCGGACCTACCTGCGCCGCCGAGGGATCAGGGCCTGCATCCCGAGCAAGGTCGACCAGGACGCCCACCGGCGGGCCAAGGGCTCCGCCGGCGGCCGGCCACCAGCCTTCGACCCCGAGGTCTACCGGCAGCGACACGCCGTCGAGTGCGGCATCAACCGCCTCAAGCGCCACCGCGGGCTGGCAACCCGATACGAAAAGCTGGCCGTCCGCTACGAAGCCACCATCCACGTCACCGTGATTAACGAGTGGCTACGCGCACTTCGAGACACTGCCTAGCGGTAGAACTGAAGGTCTTCGAAGCCGTAGGTCGCCACATCGTGGCTGCTCGCCCCGAAGATCAGACGTGGAATGCGTGCCCAGTAGCAAGCCTGAGGCACATGGGCAGGGTTCGCTGCTCGCGTACATGATGCCGTCTTCGAACAGGTGTCGGCCCAGGTTGCTCCCGGCATGACGCAGTGCCATGACCCTGCCCGAGGGACCGGATGCCTTCGTTTTCCCCGGCCGGCAACCGCATCGCGGCCCCACCGGTGTGATGTCTGCTTCTGCTTCGATAGCGGGGGGCGGATTCGCCCTGCCGCTGTACGGCTCGTCGGCATGCTCCAGGCTGGGCCGTTGCCCGATTGCGGCGGCGATCCAGCCGGCGCAGATGAGGATCGCCAACAGCGTGCCGGGGAGGGTGACTCGAGCGACTGAGGTGCGCAGCCACCATTGGATGTCGTTCGGACCGACGACATGCGTCAATGCCAGCACGGTCAGATACCCCACGAGGAGGTTCCAGAGCCACAGGTCCGATCCGAGCCTCTTTGCTCGACGCTGTCGGCGCAGAAAGACCATGCCGAACAGCGCGACCAAGACCGTCCCGGTGAGCAGCGGGCCGACGTTGTCACGAAAGGCGTCCAGGGTGCGGCCGGCACGGTCGAGTACCTCGGGACCCCCGGCTAGCATCCGCTCCATTCGGCTGCCTTCCGTGACGTCGGAGCGAGCACCGAGTCCACGGACGAGCAGAGCCCAGCCACCGCCGGCAAGGACCGGTAGCCAGACCAGCCAGGCGCGGTGAAGCTCGCGGCGGGAACGAATCACCACTAGCAATGCGAGCAGACTACCGGTCACCATGCCCTCGTTCTTGGTGAGGACCGCGACGGTCAGCAGGAGCAGGGCCAGTGCCGGTCGCCGGAACGGATGCGGTTCCAGCAGCAGGCCAGCCGCTGCGCCCACCAGGCAGACCGACCATAACGGGTCTGCCAGCCCACTGGTTGGCGCGTACGGGGCGGTTGCCCAGGTACCGAGGCCCACCGCGATCGCGAGCAGCCAGGCCACCGCGGGTGGGGAGCGTCGGAACGCCCGGCGCACCAAATAGACGGTCATGCAGATGGCCGAGAAAGTGATTACCGCTCCGACGAGCTGGGCGACTTTGAAGTCCTGTCCGAGGACGCCCAAACGGCCGTAACCGCCGCCGAGGCGAGGGGCGGATAGTCGGTATGCGAGAAGACGAAGCCAGAGCTACCAATAGCATGACCATGTAGTCGCCCTCGGCGTTGTCTACGGCGGTCTTGATGGCCGCGCCCTTGCCCGCGTTGCGCGGGTGGGTGACCACCCGCAGCCGCGCGTCGTCGGCGCGGCCGAGGATCTCCCCCGTGCCGTCCCGGCTGCCGTCGTCGACCACGACCAGGTCGATCTCGCACGGGTAATCGACCGCCAATGCCTGCTTCAGGGCATCCGCGATGCGTTCTTCCTCGTTGTAGACCGGCATGAGGATCGAGCGCTTCATGAAAATCCCGAGTTGTTAAAGGCAGGCACATCTGCCTGAGAGGTACGGCGGATGATTCCTGGGCGACCATCACCTAGCGTCACTTTCGGGAGGTGCGATCTCCCATGGCCACCCCGACACCAAAAAGCTCCTGGTCGCCGCGTGGTGTCGGACGTGCAATATCAGATCGCCGTGTTGGTACTCTTAGCACTCTCGTCCTCTCACCGTCACCATTTCGTCCTCGGTTAATGAAAGCGCGACAGTCCTTGCCGGCACTGGTCGGCCAAGGTGCGTCTGACCGAGAAGTTTGCCCACCGTCTAGGGCAGACGCCAGCTTGCTGCCAGCGCTGGGCTTCCCGCCTACTTTCCTGCTGCCATCCCGATGCTCCTATGGAGGTCAAGGGTTGAGGGCGGCGAAGTCGGCTCGTAGGGCGGTGTAGACGTCGCGGATGATGTAGCGCTTGAGGCAGCGGAGGATCTCTTGCTTGTTGAGGCCTTCGGTGATGCGTCGTTGCTGGTAGGCGCGGGTGCGTTGGTCGTAGCGCAGGCGGCAGAGGGCGATGGTGTGCAGGGGAGTGGTTGGCGTCGCGGTCGCCTCCTCGATGGAGGCGGTGGCGGCGCACCCGTCCCGAGCTGGCTGGAATCGGTGCCGCCGGCCCGTAGACTCCCGGCGTGACCGTCTACGACATCGCCGCGCGGCTGCCCTCCATCGACGTGTTGCGCGAGCGCTGCAAAGCCCTAGCAATGCTCGACGCGATCGTCGGGGGCGACTATTACGCCTACGACCGCGAATGGGGCGAGGACGAAGCGGCGTCGATGCGCAACGGCAGCGGTGAGGAGTACGACGTCGTCTTCACCGCCGACGGCGTATTCATCCGAGGTGTCTACCACGAGTCGTCGATGTTCACGTACACGGACGGGCGGCTGTGGCCGGGCCTCCTCGATGGACTGCCTGAGGAGTTCCAGACGCAGGTGCACGAGCCGGCGTTCTGTCGGCAGGACGGCACTCTTGATGCCACCTTCGTCCTGTGGCGGCGCACCAACGACGAGCGATGGCACGCTGGCGACGACATCGACTTTTCACCGGCTGACGACGATGAGGTTGACCCGGACGGCTCATGGCTGCTCGACATCCTTTGCGACGACATCGTCGCGGAGTACATCGAGCACGCTAAGGATGTCTACGAAACCGACCTGCATCCAGCTGCGGTTGAACAAATCGTTGCGTTCCGTCCACTGACCAACGCGGCCGTCCGCGCGCTCAACCCCGAAGTTGAACTGGCCGACCTGCGCGAACAGGCAGAGGAGTACGGCTACCCGACCGCGGCGTAAGACCCTGCTCCAGCCGCACGAACTTGCCGCGACTGCGGTCTGTCACCCTGGGCGAAGGCTGCGGCCAAGCGCCGGAAACGCCTGTCAAGCATCTGGTGGGACGCGAGTGTCAAGCATGTCCCGTGACGGGACACAGCACCGTCCCAGAATTGTCGGGTCTCGGGACCTGCGTGACAGATCAGTCTCGGGACGTGGGTGACACGTCCGGCTAAACGATCTTCATGGTCAGGGTGGCCGGTCAGTTGCCCACGCTGATGTTCTCGCCCTGGCCGTTAGGCGCGCGGTGTGGGCATGGGCTGAGTATCCACCTGGTCACCGGCCAGGGCGCCGCCACACCCCCAGCAGGCGTCGAGCCGCACCTGCCCAGCACCCGTCCGCGCCGCTGTCAACGCCGACTGAACTTCGACCCCTGTGTTCCGGCTGAATGTTGACCCCCTCGCTGGTTGTTGATGTTCAGTCGTTGGTCTTGCTGGCTGCGGGGACGCGGCCGAGGTCGCGGTCTTTGAGCCGGTAGCTGTCGCCCTTGATGGAGATGACTTCGGCGTGGTGGACGAGGCGGTCGATCATGGCTGCGGCGACGACGTCGTCGCCGAACACTTCGCCCCAGCGGCCGAAGGGTTTGTTGCTGGTGACGATCAGCGAGGCTCGTTCGTAGCGGTTGGAGACGAGCTGGAAGAACAGGTTCGCGGCTTCGGCTTCGAAGGGGATGTAGCCGACCTCGTCGACGATCAGCAGCGGGATCCGGCCGAGCTTGACCAGCTCGTCCTGCAGGGGCCGGCGTGGTGGGCGTCGGCGAGGCGGGACACCCACCCGGCGGCGGTGGCGAACGCGACGCGGTGTCCGGCCTGGCAGGCCCGGATCCCGATGCCGATGGACAGGTGGGTCTTGCCGGTGCCGGGCGGGCCGAGGAAGACGACGTTCTCCCGGCCGGTGATGAAGTCCAGGGTGCCCAGGTGAGCGATCGTTTCCCGCTTCAACGACCGCTGGTGGTCGAAGTCGAACTCCTCGAGGCTCTTGCGGGCCGGGAACCTGGCTGCCCGGATGCGTCCTTCACCGCCGTGGGCTTCACGGGCGGCGACCTCGCGTTGCAGGCAGGCGGCGAGAAACTCCTCGTGCGTCCAGGACTCCGCCCGGGCCCGCTCCGCCAGTCTCTCGACGGAGGCAGCCAGGGATGGCGCCTTCAGGGCGCGGGTGAGGAACGCGATCTCGGATGCAACGTTGCGGCTGGTCTTGGCGGCCATCACGCAGCCACCTCAACGTCCAGGCCGAACAGGCGGTCGTAGTCGCTCAATGGCCGGCGTTCGACCTGCGCGTCGACAGCGGTCGCTGGAGTGCGTTGGGCGGCGATGCGCAGGTCCGCTGCGGCTTGCCGGTGGGCGGGATCGGTGATGCTCTGATGCTTGGCCCAGCAGCGGTCGTGCCGGGCCACCGGCCGGCCGTCGCAGAACACCGTCACCTGGTCGCAGTCGGCGGTGACCTCGACCCGCCGCCCGACCACGGATGGGTGCACCGAGTAGTCGTTGCCGTCCAAGCGCACGTAATGATCGCGAGGCAGCCGGGTGCTCTGCCTCCAGCCGGCCACCGGCGCAACCGGCGGCAGCGGCGGCATCACCTGCCGGTCAGCGTCCCACCGCTCAGCCGGCCGGCAGCCCAGCATCCGATGCTGGCGGTTGTTCGCCCGCACCAACCACTCGGACAGCTGAGCCTTGAAGTCGCCCGGCGAGGCGAAGCGGCGTCCGGGCAGGAACGAGGTCTCCAGATAGCCGTTGGCCCGCTCGACCAGGCCCTTGGCCTCCGGGTCCGCCGGCCGGCACTGGACCACCTTGATGCCGAGAGTGCCGCGGAAGGCATTCATCGCCTCCGTCAGCTGAGGCCGCCCGGCCCGCCACTGCCCGACCGCGGACTCGTTGTCCCACACCAACGCCTTCGGCACCCGCCCCCCACCCGGAGATCAGCGTCCAGTGCCCGACCAACAGATCTGGTGACTGCCGAGACGGGATCATCACCGCCGACAGCCACCGCGAATACCCCGACACCATCACCAACACCGGCGGCCGGCCGACCTGCCCGAAGCCCAACGGCACGTCCGCCGGCGGGAACCACAGATCACACTGCGCCAGCTCTCCCGGCAGATACTCCGTCCGCTGGCCGGGGGTCCGGGCGGCGGAACAACGGCCGAAGCTGCTGCACCCGATCGGCGAACACCGTCTTGCCGCGAGTCCACCCGACCCGCTCCATGATCACCGTCGTTGCCATGTCCGGGAACTCCGCCAACAACGCCCGGATCTGCGGCTCCACCGCATCCACGATCGAGCCCTTCGCCGCCGCTGATAGCGGGGCGGCTCATGACTGGCCAAGGCCTTGCGCACCGTGTTCCGCGAGACCCCCAGCCGCCGACAGATGGCCTTGATCGCCATCCGCTCCGCCCGATGCAACCGACGGATCTCCGCCCAGTCCTCCACGCTCAGCACCTCCCGATGCTTCCGGAAGGCAGCCACGCCCACCCGACAGCCGCGATTCGCCGTCTCCGGCTTGGAGCAGGTAGCTGCCGTCTGGGCCGATCGTCACCGTCACCTCACCGCCATGGGGCTGGCTGATGCGTACCGCCAGGTAGGCGAAGTAGATGTGCCGGTAGTCGAACTCGTCGTGATGCCAGTGGATCCAGTCAAGCCCCTGATCCACCTCAGCCAGGATGTACGGATCCACGATGCGCCTTTCCCACGCGCGGCGCCTTCCATGATGCTCACGCATGTCACCGAAACCCCAAGTCCCACCGCCACTGAGTGGCTGCGACTGCGGCACCCGGTGTGTTGCCTCGGCACCTTAGCCGTCTCATCACCCAGGAGAAGGTCCACGTGATACGTCAATCAGGTGGAGGTGCTATTGCGTGGCGGGCCTTGTGATGGACGAGTCGTCGTAGGCGGAGGTGAAGCCGTGATCTGCGGCTCCTGCCTCTACGAGCGAACGTTCGACATCGGCCGCGCTCGCGGGCGGGACCTGCGCGTGTACCAACACCGGCCGGACTGCTGTCAGCCATACGGGCGCGGCGCGGAGGACCGCTGCGAATAAGCAGGGCGCGGCTGGAGGGCAAGACGCGGGCCCCCCGGATTAACGCCTGTCTGTCTGTGCTCCCCACCGGCCATTCGGGTGTCGAAGCCCGATGCCAACGAGGCCCGCCGGTAGCGTGGCGAGCTGCCCGTACGGTCATCGGTTGTTATAGGCCTCTACCACCGAGGTTGGGATGCGGCCCCGTTCGGAGATCTGGTAGCCGTTCTCGGCTGCCCATTCGCGGATCGCGCGAGTGTGAGCACGACTGCGGCCGGAGGTCCCGGGACGCGTCGCCCGCTGCGCCGACCGACCCGAATCGATACCTCCCCGCCCCATCCGCCGGCCCGCCGTGATGTACACGTCGAGAGCCTTCCGCAAGGCGCCTGCGTTCTGGTCTGACAGATCGATGACGTAGGCGACACCGTCCAGGCTGAATTCGACCGTCCGGTCCGCCGCTCCGCCGTCGAGGTCGTCGGTCAGAACAGTGATCACTTTCCGAGCCATGGCGGTCACTCCCGGCGAATTGTTGGTCTTAACTTGAGCCGGGGAAATGGTACGCCCCGTCAGCTTCACCATCGACAGCCGGGCCATCGCACCGATCTGCTGAATCGACGATCGACAGTCATATCTTCGGTGTAGATGCTCAATCGAACGAAGGCTTCCGGGTGCTGGCGACGACCAGCAGTCACTCGCTCAGCTACGAACGTTCTGCGGACCCGCATGGCACTGTTCATGTGCAGGCGAGAGCAGACTGCGCGCGGTCAAGAGCTGCAGGTGTTGGGCATACTCTGCAGCGCGGACTTCTCCGACGACTGCAGCGACAGGCCCCAGCTGTACTTCACGGTGATCCACATTTTGCTGTAGGTGCAGCGGTAGGCCGACCGCGGCGGTTGCCACGTTGACGGGTCCTGGTCGCCCTTGGCCTGGTTGACGTTGTCGGTGACCGCGATCAGCTGCGGGCGGGTCAGGTCGTTGGCGAAGCTCTGCCGTCGGCTGGTCGTCCAGGAGTTCGCGCCCGACCGCCACGCCTCGGCCAGCGGCACCACGTGGTCGATGTCGACGTCGGAAGCGGCGTACCAGGTCGCGCCGTCGTACGGGCTGTACCAGCGACCGGAGGTGGCCGCGCAGGAGCTGTCCACCACCACCGACGTGCCGTCGCGCTTGAGGACCTGCTCGCGGGTGTTGCAGCTTCCGCTGACCGTGGTCCAGTGCGGGAACAGGTCCCGGGAGTAGCCACTGGTCGAGCCCTGCGCCGCCACGGTCAGCGCGTTGAGCTGCGACTGCGCGGTGGCTTTCGAGGGGATGCCAGGGGGCGTGGCCGCAGCCGGTGTGGCACCGACGCTGATGAGGCCGGCTCCTGCGACCATCGCCATCACGGTTGCCACGACGGGGGTGCGCCGTCGGCCCAGGTGCGGTGGGAAGAGTCGAGCCAGCCTCATGGGAACCTCCTGAGCCACCCGTGCGGAGGTTGACGGTCTCCGATGAGTACGGCCACGGTTCGGTGATTTCGTAACAGGCGGGGAACCACAAGACGAACGATCTCGGCGGCGCTTGTCATGGATGTCTGACCCTCGCCAGAGAGATCGAGCCCCACATATGGTGGCCGTGGCTGGTGACATCCACTCCGACCGCCCTTTCTGGGTGGCCGTAGGGCCGGAATGGCCTGCTGCGGAGGCTGTGGCCCGCGGTAGCCCGTAGGGGATGAACAGAAGGGGAGAACGGCTGATGCCGGCAGTCGAGGCATGGTTCGTTGGCGGTCCGATCGATGGCCGCATCATGCCCGTGGAAACCGGCGCCGACGGGTCGCTGCCCCAGGCTGTCGACCTGCCGCAGACGGGTGTTTACGTCGGCGCCGCCGAGCAGGCGGGCCCGGTCATCCATTACCGGTACGTCCGGCAGGGCATCGACGCCGAGCCTCCCACCTTCCGCTATGCCGGCCGGCTGCCGTAGGACATGACCTCACGAAGAGGCACCCAGGCACGAGTTCAAGCGGTCCCGACCGCCCAGGCGTTGACCTTGGCGCCCACGCCCGGCGGCATCCGGCTGCGGCCGTAGGCATTCGTTGTCGCGGATCTTCACCCCGGAGTGGCCGTCGCTCCCCACGATGATCCGCAGGGGGCGGACATGATCAGCGTTCACATCCCGCGGGAGCGGTGAGCCCGGCCCGCCGGGTGGAGACGGGCGCCGAACCGGTGCTGCGCCGGCCGGTCGCGCCGATGCTCGCCGCGCCGGTCGACGAGGTGCCCGAGGGCCCGGCGCTGGTTCATGAGCCGAAGTGGGACGGGTGGCGTGCGATCGCCTTTCGGGAGTCCGACGGGGTGTATCTCCAATCCCGAGCCGGCCGCAACCTGACCACGTACTTTCCTGACATCACCCGGGCCGTTCGCGGGGCCATACCACCGGGGGGGTGCTCGACGGCGAGTTGATCGTGCTGCAGGGAGGCCGGACGAACTTCGCGCAGCTGCAGCGACGCGTCACCGCCGGCCGCGACCTGCTGCGCGTGGCCCGCGAGCGCCCCGCCCACTACGTGCTGTTCGACCTGCTCGCCGACCCCGGTGGACAGGTGATCCTGAACCGCGAGCTGTCGCAGCGGCGCGACCGGCTCGAACAGCTGCTCGCCGGCGCGCCAGCGCAGCTCACCCTCACCCCGCAGACCGCGGACATGCGGCAGGTCGCCGACTGGCTGACGCACTGGACCGTCGCCACCGGCATCGAAGGCGTGGTCAGCAAGCGGTCGACCGGCCAGTACGAGCCTGGCCGCGCAGCTGGTGGAAGTACCGGACCCGGATCACCACCGAGGCGATCGTCGGTGGCGTGACCGGCAGCATCCGCGACCCGGACACCGTGCTGCTCGGCCGGTTCGACCGGCGAGGAACCCTGCGATACACCGGCCGCACCCACCCGCTGAACCCCACACAGCGGGCCGAACTCGCGGCCATGCTGTCCCCGTTCGCGCGATGCCGCGCCGCGGCACAACGGTGCACCCCTGGCCGCAGCCACTGCCACCGTCCTGGTCCGGGCAACTGGACCGGCCCGAACCACTGCCATATGTACAGGTGGACCCCATCACGGTTGTCGAGATCGACGCCGACGTGGCCCTCTGAGCACCAGCGGCGGCGGCACCGGGTGCGGTACATCAGGGCTCGGCCGGACATGTCGATCTACGACGTGCCGCTGCTGCTCGGCGAGAAGGAGGGATACTTCGGCGAGACGTGAGCCTCAGGCCAGGTGGAGTCCCGGTCAGTTCGAGCGCCGGCACGTCAAAGAAGCCACCAGGATGTCGCCCGCGTCCGCTAGCACCGGCAGTTCGCCGCCAGAGGGTGTCACCGATGATCGGCTGGACCGGATGGTCAACGACGCCACAGCCCGGCATGCGTCGGCGCCGTCGTCGCCGATGACGGGAGCCATAGGCATGCGATCGGCCGCCGCCGGATCAGCCCTCGACGAGCAGGGCCGGTACGTGATGAGGGAGCTCCTGGCCTACCTGCCGGGTGCACCTCGGCGACGGCGACGGCATCGCCGGTCGCAACCGACTATCGGTGCACCCGAAGTCCTAGGCTGGCCTGGCCGCCTCACCCTCTGGAGCTCGTGCAGGGCCAGCCGATACCAGCGGTCGGGGGTGATGAGATGCAGATCCGATCCCCGGCCGACCGCCGTCGCCGTAGTGGGCAGAGGGCTGCCATCGGGTAGCGCGAGCCGATGGTCACCAACGACGTGCATAGCCCGCCCGGCCAGCTCACCCACGACGAACCGGTCATGATCCGGCCCGTACCCGCCGAGCAGTCCGACTCGGCTGCCGCTGACTGCGAGGGCCTTTCCCCCGTCGACCCGGTTGCTCCAGCCGCTGACTGAGCCATCCCGGATCTGCACGATCGGGAAGTCGGTGTAGTAGGAGGTCCAGACCGCGTCGTCGGTGACGTTGAGGGCGTAGCAGTCGCTGATCGCACTCCAACCGCTGTCCACGTGGGACGGAAACCGCCAGGTCGGTTCGAGCTGGGTGAGAAGCGAACCAACCCGGAGCTGCCGACCGGCGGTGCGGCGTGAGTGTCTCCCCAGCCGTAGTTCCCGTAGACCCCTTCGTCGAAGTAGCCCACCCACACCTCCCCGGAGGTGGTGGTGAAGACGTGCTCGATGCCGTCCCCGAGCGTCGCCCGGGCCTCGACGCGCCCCTCGCTGTCATAGATCACAGCGTTGCGGTCCGGACCGTCAGCCCGCCACTGGCAACGGGCTCCGACCACCAGCATCCGCCCGCAAGGAAGCGGCTGAACCGATGGATGAGCCAGCGTCAGCCCGGCAAGCGGCGTGACATCGACGGTGTCCCCCGCCGCCGGTGGTTGTACCAGTCGACCCATTCAGCGGTGGCCAGCTCGACCTGGGCCAGGCTGCGCCACGGCCGGCCGGGCTTGATCAACTCGGTCTTGTAAAGGCCGATCGTGGATTCCATCAGTGCGTTGTCCAGGGCGTCGCCGACGGTGCCGATCGAGGCGTCGATGCCGGCAGAGACGAGGTGGG
This sequence comes from Micromonospora echinaurantiaca, assembly GCF_900090235.1. Lineage (NCBI taxonomy): Bacteria > Bacillati > Actinomycetota > Actinomycetes > Micromonosporales > Micromonosporaceae > Micromonospora > Micromonospora echinaurantiaca. The sequence continues at coordinate 3,726,099 of NZ_LT607750.1, forward strand.
TGGTGAACCGGAACGACGTGTACTGGGATCCGGCATCCGAGTGGTGGATCAGGCCCGCCTCGACGGGCCGGCCGTCGCGGTCGCGGCGCCACAGGCCCATGTCGAGGGCATCCAGGACTAGGGTGGTGTGTTTGGTGGTGGCCGCGGACCAGCCGACGATCGCCCGGGAATACACGTCGACGACGAACGCCACGTAGACCACGCCAGCGAACGTGGCCACGTGGGTGAAGTCCGCGACCCAGCAGCGGTTCGGCGCGGCCGCGGTGAAGTCGCGTTGCACCAGGTCCGCCGCCCGATCGGCTCGCGGGTCGGCGATGGTGGTGCGGATCTTCTTACCCCGCACCACGCCCGCCAGGCCGGCCTCACGCATCAACCGCTCCACCGTGCACCGCGCCACCCGGTGCCCGTCGCGGCGCAACGCGGCCCAGATCTTGCGGACCCCGTAGACACCGTAGTTGGCCTGATACACCCGCCGGATCTCCGCCAGGGTCTCGGCGTCCCGCACCGCCCGTGACGACGGCGGCAAGGCCTTGGCCTTGTAGTAGGTGCTGGCGGCGATCTTCATGCCGTGGCCGGTCAGGACACGGCAGATCGGCTCGACCCCGCCGAACTGCTCCTTGTGCGCGTCGATGAACGCTACGAGCGATGCTGTGGCCGGTCGAGCTCGGCCGCAAAGAAAGCCGACGCGGCTTTCAAGATCTCATTCGCCCGGCGCAATTCGGCGTTCTCCCGCTTCAACCGGCGCAGCTCCGCTGACTCGTCGCTGGTCACGCCGGAACGCTGCCCGGCGTCGACCTCGGCCTGGCGGACCCACTTACGCAGCGTCTCAGCCGACCCGATCCCCAGCTTCGTCGCGATCGATCCGATCGCCTCCCACTCGGTGGCGTAGTCGCCCCGGTGCTCCAGCACCAGACGCACCGCCCGCTCCCGCAGGTCTCTCGGGTACTGCTTCGGCATGGTCAGATCCTCTCAAGCAAAGAGGTCTCCACCAGCCCCGGGGCGGTTCAGAGATCCCGGCTGCCAGCATTCTGCGGATGCATGCGTGCAGGCACCGACACGTGTGTTGCGGTGACGTCCGATGGCGGCGGTAGGTGGCTAGGCTGCGCTGGTGCAGACGTCACCGATCGATGTTGTTCACGAGGTCGAGGTCAAGTACCGCGTCGATGATGAGTCTTCGCTAGTGGAGGCACTCCGACAGCGGGGCGTGCGGCTGTCGGCGTCGGTGCGGCAGGACGATCAGGCGTATGCGCCATCGTTGTGGCGGTACGGCATGTCGAAGGTTGGGGTGCCGTTCGCGCGGCTACGAACTGAGGATGGCTGTCATCTGTTCACGGTGAAGCGGCCGATTGACAACGAGATGGTGTGCCTGGAGCACGAGACCGTGGTCGCGGACCGGGAGCAGATGCACGCGGCGTTGTTGGCGATGAGCTTCGTGCCGACCGTGCGGATCGTCAAGACTCGTCGCGGTGGGCGGTGGGGCGATGTGTCGGTGTGCCTGGATAGCGTCGATGGCTTGGGCACGTTCGTGGAGTTGGAGGCGCTTGTCGGTGCCGACGAGTCAGGCCAGAGAGTGCAGGAGCACCTGGACCGCTTGGTCCGGTCGCTGGGCGTGGGGGTGTGGCGCACTACCGACACCTACGACTCGTTGCTGCGCGCGGTCGCGCCGGCGGCTGGCTAGGACAGGGCTGCGGCCTCGGCCAGCGGCGCGCTGACTGCGGTCCGGTGGTCGACGGTCAGGCGCAGGGTGGCTGCGACGGCGGCGTGGTCCGACAGCTGACGGTCGCGGGGCTGGTGTAGGTAGTCGCAGCTGGCGAGATGCGGCGTGAGAGCGGCACCGGTATGTAGATAGTCGAAGCGGTAGCCGTTGCCGCCGCGGCCTATCCAGCTGTGCGCCTGCGTTGTGGGGTGTAGCCGCTGGTGGGCGTCCGCCAGGTCGAGCTGCTCCAGCGCGTCGAGGAACTCGTACTCGAAGGATAGGAAGCCTGGGTAGCGTGGCCGATGGTTCCGGCTGATCACGTTGTAGTCCCCTCCGACTATCAAATGGGCGCGCTGGCCCTCAGTGAGACCGCGCAGGCCGTCGATGACGCTGGTGAGGAAGGCGCGTTTCTTGGCGACCTTTGCCGGTGCCCGGTCGCTGGAGGGCACGTACAGGCCGAGCACCGTGATGGCCGATTCGGTGTTCACCGTAACCGCGACGGCCCGACCAGGCAGCGTGACGCCGGCGAGCAGGTCCGGGCGGGCGGTGGTCGGTAGGCGGCTGACGATGGCACAGCCGCGGTCGCCGTCCGGTGAAGGGGTGTGGGTCACGTCCAGGCCGGCGGCGCGGCATTGCTCGAGGAGGTATGCGGTGCCGGGTCCGTTGCTGGTTTCCGTGAGGATGATCAGGTTGTCGTCGCGGGCATCGAGCCAGGCCAGCAGCCGTCGGGCACGCGGTAGCGCGGCGGCTTGCACATTCAGGGTTAACACGGACAGCACGGAGGCTCAGCTTCGCTAATCGGCGCGGGGCAGCAGATCGAGGATAGTGGCTACGACCTTGTCTGGGGTGCGCCCGTGGCAGTCGACGGTGTGTTGTGTCCATCCGTGTCGACGCAGGTGGCGGGCAGCCTCCCGGTACAGGCGCAGTTCCGTGTCCGGTGATCCGGTGGTTTCCAGCCGGGTCCGCTCAGGGCGCTGAGCGAGGCGAGCTGCGATGACGTCGGGGTGGTCTTCCAGGTAGAAGGAGATGGCAGGCAGCACATACCGGTTGTAGGACCAGATTTCGCGCAGGTCGAGGCCGTCGATGCGCTGCAGGACCAGAGACGACTGCACGTATCGGTCGGTCACCACGTGCCGGCCGTCGTTGAGGGCGGGAACGATGTCCGTCTCGAGGTGCGCGGCGCGATCGGCTGCCAGAGCTAGGGCCAGGGCGCGGCCGTGCATGACGGCTTCGCTGTGGCGCAGGAGTTGCCCGAGTGGGGTGCGGGTGGGTTCGCTGGTCAGGTGCACCCTGTACGGGCTGGTTTCTGAGAGCCGGTCGGCAAGTAGCGTCGCGATCGTGGATTTTCCCACGCCGTTGGGGCCCTCGATCGCGATGAACAGCTTGCTCACTGGCGGACGATGGCCAGTGGGAGCAGGGGCTGGCCGGGGACGGGGGTGATCGGGCACTGCTCGTCATCGAGGTCGCCGATGAGTCCGCCACGGGACACGATCGCGGCCGGGCAGCCCTTGCCACATCTGCTGTTCATTGTGCAGCTACCGCAGGTGGGGTTGGCGCCGACGGTGTAGCGGGCGTGGAAGTCGTAGCCGTCGAGGCCCGCAGCGACGTCGTCGCGCAGGATGTTACCCACGAGGAAGTCGCTGTCGGGGTAGCGCGAGGCCGGGGTGCGGGCGGCGAAGACCAGGTAGGGGCAGACTGCTACCTGCCCGTCGGTGTACACGTAGATCAGCTTTCCGGCGTCGCAGCCGCCTAAGGGCAGGCTGTCGTTCGGGAATCGGATCTGTACGACGTCGAGTTGGTCAGCGAACCGGTCGGTGACGGCGCGGATGGCCGTCATCACCTGATCCGGCGCGGCGAGACGACCCTGGCTCTTGACGCCTCGGCCGAATGACGACAGCGGGTTCATCAGCACGTACTGCGCGCCGATTTCGACAGCGAAGGCGCACAAATCGGCGAACTCCGCCGGTTTGGTCAGCGCGTTCGGCGTCGATAGCAGTCCCTGCAGCAGTCCTGTTGCCGCGAACTTGCGGGTGGTAGCGACCGTTGTGTCGAAGGATGCACGGTTGCCGCGGAACTTGCCGTGGCTCTCAGGGCGGAAGCCGTCGAAGGACACGTTGATGTGTACTCCGCCAAGCGCGGCCAGTTCGGCGATCTGGGCGTCCGTCGTCTGGGTAGCGTTCGTGCATATGCCAACCGGCAGGCCACTGGCACGCACCGCTCGGCAGAAGCCGAGGACGTCGGGGTGCACGAAAGGCTCGCCGCCGGTCAGGGTAATGCGCTCAACCCGGGTAGCTAGTAACTGGGGCAGCACGTGTTCGGTGAAAACGGTCAGGGACAGGTCAGCGCCAGCCTCGGTGGAGGAGACGAAGCAGTGCGCGCAGTGCAGGTTGCACCGCTCGGTGATCTGCACCAGCGCCTTGCGAGCGTCGCCGCCCACGGAGGTGCGGAAGTAGCAGGACGATGCGTGGGTGTCGACGATCAACCGTTTCACCACTTGACTCCTCACAGCCCGATCGATGCCCGGTGCGCACGGCCTGCGTTCCGCCTCACGCATCTTGTAGTGACAGACGTGAGTCAACGTCGCTACTCCCAGTGTCGGGCAGCGGCGGAGGCGAACGCTGACAAGCCTCCGACAATCGTGGCGGGTGAACCGTCGCCAGCACGGCCGGCGATCAAGTCGCCTATTGCCGTCGCCGCTGACTCCGCCGAGATCAGCGAACTGACAGGCCGGTCCTGGCTTGCGATGGTGTCGCCGCTTGCTGTTAGTACAGGTGATGCGGGCGGTGTGCCGATGAAGGCAGTACGTAGGGTCGCTGCCATGAGTGATGTTCTGCAGGTGTACACGGCGGCCGGTAGCCAGGAGGCCGCGCTGCGGTTGGCGCAGGGCGCCGTCCGTGCCCGGTTGGCGGCTGGTGGCCAGGTCATCGGACCAGTGGAGGCCGTGTTCTGGCACGAGGACACGTTTGGCACCGGCCAGGAGTGGCAGGTGGTGCTCAGGTCCAGCAGCGCGCGGTACCCGGAGTTGGAGCGCTACCTCCGAGAGCACCATGAGTGGACCAACCCGGAGATTGCGGCGGTGCCAGTCGTCGCGGGATCAGCCGCCTACCTGAGGTGGGTATGCACGACCACGGGAACAGCGGAAGGCTCTGAAAACACCTGATGCATCAGCCCTCTATCCCAGCGACTCCGCTACTGCGGCCACGTCTCGGTAGGGCAGGAGACGTTCATGGACGACGGCAATACGAGCAGCGGGACGAGGGGAAGCGACACCTTCGCAGAGCCGCTTCGAACGTTTCATCACGATCGCCGCTTGTTCGACCTCGCCGGCGTCGAGGTAGGCCTCGGCCAGCCAGGTGGAGTAGAACGCTTTGTCCCTGGCACAGGTGTCATCAAACCGTTCGAGGGCCGTCTCCATCTCAGGTAGGGCGCGGAGCGGACGCCTTAGTTCGGTCCAGACCCGACCGGTCATGATCCGAACTTCGTCGTGGTCAACCCATGCCGCCCAGTCTGGAGTGGTACCGACCTCGGTGCTGTCGAGCGCACCGTGCGCTGCGTCCAAGGCGGCGGCGGCTTCTTTTTCCTGGCCGGCAACCGCGTGGGTAAACGCCAGCCGCTCAAGCAGCAGGGCGCGGACGGCGGGATCCGCACCGGCGTTCGCGGGCAGGCGTGATGCTTCGGCGGTGGCGATGTCAGGCTGGCCACGGCTCGCCCTTAGATAGGCCAGCAACGCCAAGGCGTTGGCCCCTAGGAGCACGTCTTGCGCCTGCACCGCGATGGACCGGCTGGTGTTGAAGAGGGCAGTCGCGTACATGTCATGACCTGCGTCGAAGGCTGCCCAGCCCGCAAGTTGGGTCTGCTCGGCCAGTAGCGACAACAAGGCCTTCGCGGTTGCCGGGCTGAACGACGTCGTTCGGAGCAACGTCATCGTCCCGGCCAGCTCAGCCTCGTAGAGGCGGAGGGTATCGGCACCACCGAGGTAGTTGTCGAGTCGGCGCAGCCGAGCGGTACGCCGGGCGCACTCCTCTACGTCTTCCCGGCTGATGCGACGCCCTGTTGTGGAAGCCGCGGCTGCCGCGCCGCACACTGCGAGCATCGCTGCGGCTCCTATGAACTCTCGCCGGTGCATCTCCTGCTCCTTCGCGGGCTCGGGCTGGAGCTGACCGACGTGCGGCACACCGTTGAAGGCCTGTGCTGGCCACTCCCTGCGTCCGGCCTCCTGCCGAAGCCTCTGCAACTGATCGAACGCTGCTGTCAGCTGCCCGCCAGCGCCGAGCACCTCGTCACAGCGCTCCCAGAAGCGTCGTGGAGTTCGTTGCCGGCCAACCTCCACGTTAGCGATGGTGCTACGCCCGTAATGAACCAGTGGCGCAAGAGAGTGCTGGGTGTAGCCAGCGGTGGCGCGTAGACGAGCGAGCTGACGGCCGAGCTGCTGCCAGCCTTCATCAAGGTCAGTCACGTCAGGCATCGCTCCTCGTCACAGTACAACCAGCAGACTACTCATCGGCAGGTCACGCAACTCGCTTGCTCGGCGGAGATTCAGTTGCCGGATCAGCAACTGACCAGCCCTAGTGGTGATCTTATTCGTTCTGGCCTTCGGCCCGGCCACCGATGATGTCGGCAGATTGTCAATACTTCCTTCGACAGCTTGCCGACACACTTTCACCAGCCCTTAGATGCTCAAGAAGCTCGCCTCATTACGACTCGCCCTCACCCAGCGTTGCGTTCGGCGCGCCGGAATGGCCCCTCACTACCCACGGTCGTGGTGAAGATCTCGCGAGGCTGGGGCGGCAGGCGACGTCGGCCACCGAAGGTCATCTCGCGCACCTGGATGACAGCCATCCTCAGCAGCAGAGCAGAGCGGTGTCACCGGGATTGCTGGCGTAGTGGCCGGCGTCCGACGGCGCTGAAGCGATCATCACTCAGTGCCGGGCGGTTACGCGGGTATCTCGCCTGTCAGCGGACTGTCGTAGTTCCGGGTCAGCCCTTTCCGACACCGGTGCGCCTTCCGTTGGGTGTTCCTGTGTCCCGCCACGGCAGGCCCTGATGACGCCATGCCCTATCAGGTACCACGCGGCCGCGTGATGAGGCACCTCCCCTAATTGATCTTTCCGAGAGGTCTACTGATGTTCGACCGTGAAGAGCTGTCGCGCTATGGCTATCAGCAGGAGTTGAGTCGGCAGCTGCGATTGCGGGACGTGCTGGCCTATGGCCTCGTGTACATGGTGCCGATCGCGCCGATGGCGATCTTCGGCAGTGTCTACGCCGGCTCTGGCGGGATGGTGGCCCTGGCGTACGCGATCGGTGTGGTGGCGCTGGTGTTCACGGCCTTTTCTTACGCGCAGATGGTGAAGGCGTTCCCGATGTCGGGCAGCGTCTACAACTACGCCGGGCGCGGTATCAGCCCGCCGGTGGGTTTCCTGGCGGGTTGGGTGATCCTGCTCGATTACGTGCTCGTGCCGGGGCTGTTGTATCTGGTGGCGTCGGTGGCGATGCACGCGAGCGTGCCGGCGGTGCCGGTGTGGGTGTGGCTGCTCGGATTCGTCGCGGTGAACACGGTCGTCAACTCGGTTGGTATCCGGATGACCGCGGTCGTCACCCGGGTCATGCTGGTCGGTGAGCTGATCGTCTTGGCAGTTTTCCTCGCGGTCGCGGGTTGGGCGCTGGCGGTGGGCAAGGGCCGGTTCAGCGGGGATGCGTTCTACAACCCGGACACGTTCACCTGGTCACTGGTTGCGGGGGCGGTGTCGATCGCGGTGTTGTCGTTCCTCGGTTTCGATGGCATCAGCATGCTGGCCGAGGAGACCCGGGACGGGTCGCGGCAGATCGGCCGGGCGATGGCCGGCGTCCTGGTCCTGGCGGGGGTGCTGTTCATCGCGCAGACGTGGCTGGCCGCCATGCTCGTCCCCGACCCCACGGGACTGCAGGCCGCCGGCGACCCGGATGGGACTGCGTTCTACAGCGCGGCCGCGGTGGCGGGCGGGAGCTGGTTGGCGACGGTGTGCGCGGTGGCGACGGCGGTGGCGTGGGGTTTGCCGAACTCGATGGTCGCGCAGGTCGCCACGTCTCGGCTGCTGTATGCGATGGCCCGGGACCGGCAACTCCCCCGCTTCCTGTCGAAGGTGTCGCTGCGGCGGAGCGTGCCGATCAACGCGACGCTGCTCACCGGCGCGGTGTCCCTCGCACTCGGCCTGTACATGGCCACTCGGGCGGACGGGATCACGCTGCTGTCGTCGCTGATCAACTTCGGGGCGATGGTCGCTTTCCTCGTCCTGCACATCTGCGTGGTGGTCCACCATGTGATCCGCGGCCGCAGCCGGAAGCTGTGGGCGCATCTGGTGATGCCCGGGGTCGGGTTCGCGATCCTGGCCTACGTCGTGGTCAACGCCAACATCGCCGCGCAACGCCTCGGCCTGGCCTGGCTGGCCCTCGGGGTGCTGGTCCTCGCCGGCCTCTACGCGACCAGCCGCCGGCCGGCGCTCTCGGGTCTGGCGCCTGTTCGGCGGCAGTCGCGGCGTGACGTGGAGCGGGTGTGAGCGGCATGGACAGGATCGTGTACCGGCCGGTGCGGGACAGGTTCGCTTACACCTTCGGCGGCCGCATGCCCGTCGCGCACCTGCGCTCCGGTGACCTGCTTGAGGTGGTCACGGAGGACTGTTTCGGCGGCCTCGTCCGCGGTCCGGCGGACCTGCCGTCCCGGGTGTGCCGTATGCCTTACCTCAATCCGGTGTCGGGGCCGTTCTTCATCGAGGACGCCGAGCCCGGAGACACCCTCGCCATCCACGTCGTCTCCATCACCCCGGCCCGGGACTGGGGTGTGTCCGCGACGTTCCCGCACTTCGGCGCCCTCACTTCCACGCCACACACCCCCACCCTGCAACCACCATTGGAGGAGCGGGTGTGGGTGTACGAGATCGACCGGCCCGCCGGCGTGGTGCGGTACCAGGCCACTGTTAGCGACCACACTGTTGACCTGCCGCTGGACCCGGTGATCGGCACGATCGGCGTCGCCCCGGGCGGTTTCGAAGCCCGCTCCACTACCGTCCCCGACGCCCACGGCGGGAACCTCGACACCCCCGAGATACGGGCCGGGACCACCCTCTACCTGGGTGTGGCCGTGCACGGGGCGATGCTCGCCCTCGGCGACGGACACGCCCGCCAAGGCGAGGGAGAAGCTTGCGGCGTCGCGGTCGAAATCGCGACCACCACCACCCTCATCGTCGACGTGATCAAAGGCGTGTCCACGCCGTGGCCGCGGCTGGAAAGCGACCGCGAGATCATGTCCATCGGAGCGGCCCGCCCTCTCGAGGACGCCTACCGGATCGCCCACCACGACCTGGTCGGCTGGACCGCCACCCTCACCGGCCTCGACCCCCTTGATGCCTATCAACTCGTGTCGCAGGCGGGACGGGCGCCGATCGGCAACGTGTGCGACCCCAACTACACGATCCTGGCCGCCGTCGCCAAGACCCTGCTCCCCTCCGCGTCCGAGCCGTATGGCGGGGCGCACGACCGGTTGCGGCAGCTCGCGACCGCGACGGCAGTCGGAGGCGGATCGTGACGGCGTCGGTTCCCCGCCTGCCCCTGCGGGATGAGCTGTTCCTGCTCGGCCACAACGACGACACCGGCCACCCCCACCTGCACCGCGACGCCCTCGCGCTCGGCCTGTCCGGAGCCGTCCTGATCGACATGTTCCTCGCCGGACGAGTCGACCTCGATCACATCGACCCAGCCCACCCTGCCGGCGAGCAACGGCTCCGTCTGCACATCGACCGGCCGGTCGGCGACTTGATCGCCGACACCGCACTCGCCTCCATCCGCTACGCCCACACGGCCCCGCCGCTGAAGGTGTGGCTCCGCGGCTTCGCCCACGACCTGTACGACCGCACCCGCGCCGGCCTCGTCGCCGCCGGAATCCTGCGCCACACCACCCGCCGGCGCCTCGGCGGCCTCGTCCGCGCCGACACCTACATCGCCGCAGACACGAAATGGGCCATCGTCGCCCGAGCCCGACTGCGCTACCTCGCCGCCAGACGCGAGCAACCCGACAACCACACCGCCGCCCTCGCCGGCCTCGTCGCCGTCCTCGGCCTCACCCCGTACCTCTACCTCGACGACGACACCACCGCCCTCACCGCGCACCTGAAGACCATCGCCAACCAGCACCACCGCCCGATACGCGACATCACCGCCACCGTCGACGCCGCCCTCGGCGACCTCGCCACCGCCACCTACCGCTGACCCCACCCGCACAGGAGCCCCCTGCCATGGACACCGTCCCCCGCATCCGCGCCGCCCGCTGGGCCGACAAGGACCCCGTCGCCGCCCTCATCGCCGACGCCCTGCACCCCAGCCCACTCGCCGCCTGGCTCGTACCCGACCCGGCACAACGCCGCCGCATCCTCGCCGACGTCCTCGCCATCTGGGTGGAACACGCCATGTTCTTCGGCGACATCTACCTCACCGACGACCTCACCGCCGCCACCGTCGGCTTCCACCGCTACCGGCCCATACCCCCACCCGCCAACTACCCAATTCGGCTAACCGACGCCGCCGGCCCACACGCCGACCGCTTCGACATCCTCGACCAGACGCTGTCCCTGCGGCGACCAACCGAACCCCACTACCACCTGGCATTCCTCGCCATTCAGCCCAAGGCGCAGCGCACCGGGCGGGGCACCGCCATGCTCGCCCACCACCGCAACCGCATCGACCGCGTCGACCTACCCTCCTGGACCGACACCACCACCGCAGCCCAAAACCTGTATGCCCGCCACGGCTACACCCCACGCCCGACGATCACACTCCCGGACGGACCAACCATCCACCCGATGCGCCGCAACCCGGACCCCGGCAACGACGCGTGGCCCCTCAACACGACCCGCCCCACGACGACGTCCCACCAACAGGACATCGCCATCTGACGGAGCCAGCCCGACAACCCGCAGCCCTGCCACCTGAACAGGAACCTGTCACATGCCGCCGCTACGACGATCCGATCACGCTGTCCGCCGGCTGGTCACAGTCGCCACCAGGTCCGCGCCAGCGGCAACCCCACCTCCGCTCCCCCAACCGCCGCCATCTCACCTCCTGTAGGGCAGGGTCATCCACGGCAGCTAATCCTGAGGCCGAGGGGCCGTGGCCGCATCACCGGTTTGCTCACGCCACTGACCACCGCCGCTCGCAAGAAGTCGCCGAACCATCGCCCGAGCTTCCGCCTCGCTGTCAAATGCCCACCGCAGGACCTGGCCCGTCTCCGAGTCACCAGCACGCGTGACAATCTGCCACCGAACCTCCCGCGTTAACCACACATCACGACGCGCCAACCGCCCCCAGTTGGGTCGGGTCGAAGCGCGGTGCCGGCCTTTCGACCGGTCCGTTTCTTCGGCCCGCCCTCCGAACCGGACGTGCCACTCTCGCTGCATCCGGCTCTCCACAGACTCACGCCGGCTGGGTCAAGCGACGCGTCGAAGGCGTCCAGGGGTTGGGGATCACGCTGCGGCGTCGATACCGGGACACGATGACCGAGGCCGGGTTGAACAGGGTGAGCTGCCCGTCGGTGATCGTCCATCCGCCGGCCATACTGGCGGGCGACAAGTCCACCGTTGTCACTCTGACAGCCACGCACGTTGCTGAACTGCGCCAGGAGTTGAACATTGCACTTGGACTTCTCCCTCGAGCGGATCTGTAAGAGGAGCGGCACCTCGTGAGATTCGCGACGAGCATTGGGCCCGCTTCGGCGAAGTCGAGCCGGTCTGCCGCGTGTTGCGCCAGGCCGGGCTGCAGCGACGGCTTTAGCGGTGACGGCGCGGGGCTGGCGGGGTGCGGAGGGATGCCAGCCGTAGAAGGCCGCTTAGGACATGGTGGCGGGTTGCCTCAGCGCGGGGCGCGCTGGCTGAGGCGGCGTCTGCCTTGCTGGCTCGGCGAATCTGTCTCGGTTCGCAGCCTTCAAAGCACTTCGTCGGTACCGAGTCCTTACATGGCACGGCCAAGCCGGTCGAGGACGAACGGCGAGGGGAGGCGCTCCTGCTCCAGGCGCACGCAGTTCCCCTGCTCCGTGGATAGAGCGGCCAGGGCCGAGGTTTCGGTGTCGGTCAGATTGGAAAGCGGCGGATCGGCTTGCGTCTTGTCCTCGACTGCAAGAGCTTTGTGTTCTTCGAGCGTGTTGGGGTCCATGAGGACGGAGGCGAGGCGCGGCAACCGAGCACGTGCACGTGACAGTAGGAGGAATCCGGCGCGGTCAAGGTCTCCCCAGTAGAGATGACGCGCCACGTGCAGCCACGCGATGTCGTCTAGGACGTTGAGGTGGTTGCCTAGCGAGTGGATGACCACGGTCCGTGGCTGGTCCGGGACGAGGTACGCGGATTCCTTGTTTTCGACGATCATGACTGTCTCAGGACGGATGGGTAGTGCGTCGATCTCTGGTAGTGGCGCTCTGAGGTGTCGCAGGCCGCCCACCCGGGCACGGTCGGCGGGGTCGGCCAGGATCACGTCGATGTGCACGGGCAGGGCCTTTAGCCCGAGCGGATCCAGGTCGTGCTGTTCCAACTCCTCATCTGGCTGGTCGCTGCTGACGTGCGGATTTTCCGTGATGTTGAGGCAGGCCAGGATGAGCCGGCGATGGCGGGCAAGCCACTTGGTGTGCATTCCCAGGATGGGCACCTGCCGGATGGTTAGTCCCGACCGGGGGTTCTCAGTGAACCAGACGGCGGATTTGATCAGGATTTCGAAATCGGCGTCGTCCAGGTCGATGATCTGCTGCAGGTGCGGGCGTATCCGTTCGGTGACCAGGCCTCCGGGCAGGGTGGCGAGGCGCGCCCATCGGGCGGTGGCCCGCCGCCAGTGGTCGTTGAGGTTCTCATCGAGGGCCACGAGGTCGGTGATCGTGGATACGTCCAGGTGGGTGATGATCTCCTGTGGGCCTATGACGGTGCGGCGGGTGGCGGTGCGTAGCTGGGCGGCCGGGTGTGCTTCCGACCAGTTCCGCCAGGCCCGTAGCCACTGGCCGACGGTTTCCGAGTCGCGGGCGATATCCTGTGCGTTCGCTGCGGCGAGGGGGAACGAGAAGGCGGTCTCGTCTGCGTGTAGCAGCCAGTCGCGCCAATTCTTGCGGTATCGGACGCGTACCTGTTCCAGCACCTCGGCCGGGTGTCGCATGGTTTCTACCCTTCCTCGAGGCGTAGCGCCTCCTGCATTGTCATGGGGTAGATGCGCACGCGCGTGGGGTCGCGGACGTCGATGTTGATGTAGGCGACGGACTCTACGTAGTCCTCGAAGGCGGTTGCCTTCTCGCGGGGAGCGCCGACGATCAGCTGGAAGCCAAGGGCCTGCAGGGCGGATAGGGCTCTGCCGGTGTAGTCGCTGTCGGCCTTGACGAACCCTTCGTCGAGGATGACCGACGCGTAGGCGGGAGGGCCTTCGTGGCCTTCGCCGAGGCGGAACCGTAGGGCGGCGCCGAGGATGAACGCGATCAGCTCTTGTCCTTCGCCACCACTCATCCCGGAGACGCCGTCATGCACGACTTTGATGCCGTCGGGGCGGGTTTCGATGGCTTGGAACTCGACCTGTTCGCGGGCGTCGAACACGCGCCGCCGCCAGGCCTCTCCGGCTCGCGACGGGTCGTCGAGTTTGGCAAGGTGTTTGCGTAGGCGGGTGAAGGACCTCTCCACCTGCTCGGCGTTGCGCTTCGCGTCCAATCCGATCGTGTTGCTGGTGTACCGGATGATGATCTGACGGAAGTCTTTCAGGTCGCTGCTCGGGCGCTCGACTGATTCGATACTTAGCGTGGCGTCAGCGCGGAACCGCACATGGCGCAGCACGTTGTTGATCGGGTCGAGCCCTCGCTTGATGGCCCGGGTGTCGTCGTCGATCTGCACGAGCAGCCCGCGCAGCTGCCGGTTCATGTCCTCATCGACCTTCGCCAGCCATGCGCCCTTGGCGCGGGGCAGGTCGTCGGTCACCAGTTGCTCATAGATCGCCAGCACCGACGGCAGGGAGTCGATCGTGCCGTCTGTCTCCCGGGCGGTTCGCTCGTCCAGGTTCCGGTATGCGGCGATGTAGCCGATAACGGCCGCCTCGTGTTTCTCCCGATCACTCTTGTGCCGTTCGATCTGCCCGCTCAGGTGCTCGATGGCCGACTTCAAGCTCTGCGTGATGGCGGTGGTGTCGGCCGGCGCGACGAACGGGGTGGCGGCGAGCGCGGCACGCTCGTCGTCAGTCAGGGGCGGGGCTGCCTCGACGCGGTCCTTCGCCTCGTCCACCGCGCTCACTAGATCGCCCCAACTCGTGTCGAGCTCCTCCTGTTCGTTCTCGAGTCGCTTCACCTCACTGCTTGCCGCGATCGTCTCGCCACGTTGCTTGTCCAACAGGTCAGCGAGTTGTGCGGCTTCGGGAGAGTTGGCTTGGGCGAGCTGTCTTTCGAACTCCTTGATCCGCTGTTGGGCAGCGGTCGTGTCGATCCGGTCCCAGGTCAGGTCGGCGCGCAGCGCTGTCAGCTCCCGTGTTCGGCCGCGTGTGAGCTCGCGTCGCTTGTCTGCCTCATCCGACGACACCTCGGCGAGTCGTAGCTCCCGCTGGATCGACTCCAGTTCGTCGCCCAGCTCCTGCAGCAGCCGGCGAGTGTCCCAGCCGAGCCAGGGGTAGCGCAGACGACGGTCGTCCTTGGTAAATCGTTGCCGTGAGCCATTGCGCATGCCGGCCGGGGTGATCGCGCCGCGAGCCCAATCGGGACGCGGGTTGTCCAACTCCGCCTCAGTCTCCACGCAGTAATAGTTGACGGTGTCGTTCAGTTCGCCTGCGAGCCACCCGCGGAATGGGTGATCGGCGATGTCGAGTAGGGCCGGGACGCTACCGTCTGTCGGGGTGCGGCTCGGCACGTCGGAGGCAGCCGGTGCGAGGGTGATCGATCCTCCCATGTCGTGGTCGTGCACGTACCGGCGTACACGTGCGAAGTCCCGGTTGTCGACGAGCAGAGTGCTCGACAGTGGCAGTAGGAGGCCGACGACCGCCTTTTCCCAGCGCCGATGCTCGGGTCTGAGCTGCAGCAGCTCTCCGGCGTACCGAAGCCGATTCTGGTCGACACCAAGGTCGGCTGCGATCCGGTTGCGGCGCGCGTCGGCGTCCTCGGGGATGAGGCTGCGTCGTGCCCGCAATCCGGCTATCTCGCGCTGTTTGACCTCGTCGTCCTTGCGCAGCTGCCAGAGCTTTCCCGCGGCCTTGGTGACAGCCTCGGAGGCGACCGTGAGCGCTTTCTCTTCCTCGGCAAGGAGGTGGTCGAGGCTGACGTGCGTCAGTGTCACGTCGCCTGGCGAGGTGGGCAGCGGCAGCTCGAAGGATGCGAGGCGGCTACCGAATTGACGCCGTTCTGCGTCGACTTGGTCGAGCGTCTCCCTCGCGCGCTCAAGCTGGACGGTGATGATTTTCGAACGGTCACCGCCAGCCGCGACGAGTTGGTTCATCGTGTCCTTCTCGCGCCGATCGGCCTCTTCGGCAAGCCTGACGGCGGTGGCGTACTCCTCGTCTGTCTCCGCTTTGGCGAGACGGTTGTCGTCGATGGCCGCGTCAGCCCATTCGGCCACTTTCTCCGCGTGCCACACATCGATCCGCGCAGGGGTGTCACCGTCAGCCCTCAGCAGTCGGCTCTTGGCCACGAGATCGGTGCCGGCGGCGCGGTACTTCTCGGCGATTGTGGGAAGGGGTGCGAGCGTGTCGGTGCGGCGCCGTGCTGACTCGAACTCCTCGTACAGCCGGGATGCCTCCCGGTACGCCTCGAGAGCGACGTCCCACCGGGTCAGTGCGAGCGGTTCGGTGAGCACGAATTCCTTGAACAGGGCGTTGATGGAGAAGATGCCCTTGGACGCTTGGGCACGCCGTAGCAGCTGCATGGCCAGGCGTTGCGACTCGTCGGTGGAGCCCATCCCCATGACGCTGCGCATTTTCGCGTGCACCCGTGCCTGTGAGGGGTCCACGACGTCGCCCCGGTCTTGGTCGACGAGACGTTCCAGGGAGGTCTTGGACAGCGGGGAGGCTCCCTGGCGGATGGCGGTGAGGCCTTGCAGTTGTGTCAGGTCGAAGTGGTCGTTGACGAATCCGTAGACGGTGGCGCCGTTGATCGCGTCCGGGCCGTCGGCGTCCGGGCCGACCCACGCCAGTCGAAACGAGGTGACGCGTCGCCCGTCTCGGGTTTCCCAGGTGATCGCCGCGCCACTGGGGAAGCCTGGCCCGCCGGGCGGTCGCAGGTAGTTCGTCGTCGCGGAGCGCCGGTTGTCGTCCCTTCTCTGGTCGGTGTGTCCGCGCGCGTACGAGTAGACGGTCCGTTCGCGCTTCTTGCCGCGGTCGTCGCGGGCGGCCTGGTTGAACTCTTGCGGGTTCGGCAGGATCACCGAGGCCATGGCGTCCAGCAGGGTGGACTTGCCACGCCCGGACGGGCCGACGATCGCGGTCCCCGACCGCGCTACGGTCATGGTCTGCAGGCCCGAGTATGCGCCCCAGTTGAGGATCTGCACCGTGCTGATGCGGAACTGCGCCGCGTCATGCTCGTCGGCGATAGCGGACTTTTCATTGGCAGCGATGCGGGGCGCGGTTGTGGTCATGCGGGATCCTCGGCGGTTTCCGCGTTGTCCCTCTCGTCGGTTGCGCCCGCTGCCCGGGCCGCCTCAATGAAGTACCGCTCCATGCGCATGACCTCGTCCGAGCCGATCAGCGGAACGATGGCGGGTGAGACGGTGAACAGGTAGTCCGCGTCCGGATCCGCCGTCAGCAGCTTCAAGTCGGTCACCGCGCGGATGGCCGAGTCCACACGGCGCTCGAACCTGGCCTCGTCGCCATCGCCGTCCTCCCGGAACGGGCGCAGGAATTCGGCCACCTGGACTCTGGTGATCACGACTGGGTCGTCGGTCGCGTCCGTGTACGTGTGCTCCTTGCGCAGGTGTATCAGCAGCAGGGACGCGTCACGGTGCAGCGGTTTGTCGCGGCGCAGCATCTTCGGCGCGTCCTCGGCCGGGTCCTGCCGCTTGAACGCCACCTCGTAGTCCCTATCCACGGTCAGGAGCAGGTACATGTCAGCGAGACGCTCACGGATCTCGTTCTCGTACGCCAGCACCGCCTCCCACGCCCCTCGGTCGCGGCCGCGGGTGATGAATCGGTTGTTCAGCAGCGTCGCCAGCGCCCGACGCGCCGCGGTCGGCAGGCGCGACCCACCGAGGCCGTCCGGCTCGTCGCCCTCGAAGCCGTACTCGTCCGGGTCGTCGTCGGACGTCGAGTCGTCGAGGACATCGATGCCGTGGCTCATGGCACCTCCTTGGTCGGCACGGGCGCGTCGAAGACGAGGGCAGGCAGTGTGGCCATCAGTGCGGCGGCCCTGTCTCCGGACAGCCGCACCGTCTCGGCGAGGTTGATATCGACCTGCCCGTGCATGACGGCGAGGTCGAGCAGGCTCACCAGGGTGCCCAGGCGCTGGAACTCTGGCGCAGTGGCGTCGAACACCTCGGCACCGGTCACCACCGGTCGGCTGGCGAGCAGCCTGTTGATGGTTCGTCCGACGGCACGCGGGCTGGTGCCGGCGGCCAGCCGCAGGGCGGCTCGGTCCGCCGTGGGCAACGTGGTGCGCTGTTCGGTGACTTCGACGACGACTTCCTGAGGGCCGTGGTCACGCCAAAGCTGAGTTTGAGAGATGTCGGTGATGGCGAGGGGGCCGACGCCGAGCACGTCTTGGGGCACATACCGCTGGCCTGGCTCGGCCTGCACCCAGGTGCCGCCGGCGTGCAGAGCACGGTCGGCGAGGCTGAGCAGCCGCTGATGGCGGCCGTGGGCGACCCGTGTGAGAAACCGACGCAGCGACGCCGACCAGCGCACGTAGCTGCTTTGCACGTCCAGTTCCGCGGCGAGAAGGGTCGACAGCATGCCGTCGAGCTCTTCACGCTGCGCGGCCGTCACGTGCTCACGCGCGAACTCCTGGGCCAAGATCTGGTCAATGTCGGCGCGCAGCTGTTCGGTCTGCCGGGATGACAGCAGCCGAGAGAACCCGAGGTATGCCGTGCCCTGGCTCGTCTTCGACAGCAGGTCGTTCTCGCGAAGGTAGTCCTCGACCAGGTCCGCCTTGCGCGGTCCCTGCACCATCGCCCGCCGCGCGACCTCCTGGTGACGGTCCTCCACCATCGTGCGCAGCTGCCGGAAGTCGGCCGGCAACGACCGGGTCATGGCGAGGATCTCGCGCAGCTGCTGCTTCATCTCCTCCAGAGTCGCCAGCCGCACCCGGCCGGAAGCGATGTCCTGGCGCCTTTTGCGCAACTCGGCGATCTGCTGGTCGATGCGCCGCACTTGAACGTCCCGGTCCGGGTTCGTCATGTCGGCCAAGAGCCGCACGGCGTGGGTGATGGAGCCGAGACGGGCACCACTGACGGTCGTCTCCCCCTCGACAAGCTCACGAACGAACCGCAGCGCTCGTAGCGAGTAGGGCGATAAGCGATATCTCAGACGTCCGTTCAGCGTCTCAGTCTCCAGCCAGCGCTTCTCGACCCAGTCGCGGCAGTGTTCGGCCGGTGTGACGCTGCCCTGCCAGTCGGGGACCTGTTCGCGCGCCTCGGAAACCCGCTCGTGGAACCACTCTGCGGACACCGATCCGTCGATTTGGTCGAGATGCTCAGCGAACAGGGGCAGCACCCAGTCTCGTGAGTACGCCTTGAGCAGCGTCAGCGTCGGGTTCGAGTCCAGTGCTGCCCTGATCCGTTCGCCTGTGATCCCCATGACCACCAACCACGTCGACAACCCATGCCAGCACTGCCGAGTCTGCCGGAACCCACTGACAATGCCCAGACAGGTCGCGTCTCGAGAGTCAGAAGACCGTGCCGATGATCAATAGGTGGCTTCGTTCCGCAAGCGAGTTCATCAGCGTCAAGAAACTTGGACCCAATCTCTCGCCATCAGAGCGGTAAGCCGAAGGACCACCGCAGGCACGCTCCGTGGGCGGTGCTGGCGCCGTCGCCAGCGGCTTCATTACGGTCCACCGCAGCCGTCGGTTCCAGATGATCGGCCGCATACGGCGATCCCCGCGGTGCCGTGCCGCAGGTCGTGCAGCCGGACCGGCGGCAGATCCAGGTCCTTGACCAGCTTCGCAAAGCGACGAGTCAGCCCATCCGGACGCAGACGCCACGACAAGTGGCATCCTCCCGGTGGCTCACGAGCCGGTGGGTTATGAGGACGAACACCCGCGCGATTCTTGGTCCGGTTCGTCGCCGCCAAGGTCTGGCCTAGACGCCATCAACTCCTGATAGACCAGTGGTGGCAAGAGGTGATCATCCTGATCATCTCCGGTCGCATGGCGGTGCCTGCCGCTTGGTGCGGTCTCCTTCAATGCCGCTGAGACACTTGGTGGCAGGTCGGGCAACTGGAATCCCTCAGACTTGATCAAGCCGCGATGCATGCGAAGGCGGTCGAGACTGTAAGCGAGTTCGGTGAGGAAGTCCGCCAGCGGGCCTCGGCTTAGACGAAGGTCATCCGAGGCGATCTCCCCAACGACGAGATGCTCCTGATCGGCCAACTGCTGGATCCGTCGTTGGATCTGTTGATGTTCCCTGACTAGAAGGCGGTGGATGTCGTAGAGCGTGATGGCTCGCCTGCTCTGTTGCCACATCGTGGCCGAGAAGCCCTGGTAGTTGAGTTCTACCGCACCGTGGATCCATCCGCGGACATGCCACGGTGTGGTTCGCGTTGCGGGCAGTACCTCGATATCGCGTTCACGTCCGACCGGTGCGATGAGCAGGACTGGGGGGACGTCAAGCGCGGCAGCCAAGATCAATAACTCAGCGACAGTGACGGTGTCGCGCCGGTTGTTCTCCAGGTTCGCAAGGACACTGCGGGGCAACTGATATCCGAGCTGAGCAGTTCTTCTCGCCAACTGGAGCGCAGTCATACCGCGTTGCTCACGCCAGTACCGGACCTCGGCAGCAACCCTCCGGGCGAGCAGGACGGACCAGCCGGGCTCGGGTCGCTTCTCGCCTCGACCCGGCGTTTCGGGTGATGTAGTCATTCACGTCAATCAGGGCAGGCGGGACTTCTAGATCAATTCTAGCACGCATCGGTGTCACCTCAACAGAGGCGCGCAGAGCCGTGTGCTGCCATCTCACACCGACAGCCTAGAAGTGTCACCCTTCCTCACACGGAGTTGGCGGTCGCCAGGCACCTCGGGTACAGTCACACGGGCAACACCAGCCACACTCGGCCGAGGGACGCCAGTTCGGCCGGCGAGTGGCAGGCCATCGAGGATTGCTCGCCAGCCGATGTCGGCGCGTCCAACCACCCATTCAGGGCCGCCGTCCGGGTCAAACCCTGTACCCACAACCCCTGGCGCTCGGAGCGGTGGCCCACCGGCCGCCTGCCGCTCTGGACCCTGTACACGTGCGGCATGAACGGAAGACCCCGCGCACCGAGATGCTTCCGACACCTCGGTACGGCGGGGCCCGAGCCCGCAGCCTAGGGCCTGCGGCGGGTTCCGCGCATCCGCAACGTGCCCTTTCTGCCGGTTTTCAACCCTGCCACGGCCTTTCTACGCCACCCGGACCCGGGCGGCGCGCCGTCGCTTGGGCACCGACGTCACATTGTGGAGACTTTATGCAGCTGTCCGTGTACGTGCTTCTACCAGGCCTGCCTCAGGACGAGGAGTATTAGTGAGTACGGAACTTCCCGATCTGGGTGTGGTGTTCTGGCCGGTCGGCACAGGCGACAGTTCGACGGTGGTGGTCACCGACGAAGTGCTGATGCAGGTGGACCTGAACGACCGCGCGAAGGCGGATGACGACGACATCCCCGAGGTGCCAGTCGTTGACCTGCTGGTGGAGGCGTTGCCGACCGGTTCGGACGGTCGTCCGTTCCTGGCTGCGTTCGTGCTTACGCATGCAGACAAGGATCACTGCAGCGGGTTCGCCGACTTGCTGGACAAGGCGACGATCGGCGAGCTGTGGGCTACTCCGCGGATGTGGCGGGAGTACCTGGACGACGGCGATGACGCCGACCTGTGCGAGGACGCTAAGGCATTCCATGAGGAGGTCAAGCGCCGCGTCGAGGCGGTGAAGAAGGCGGTCGCCGACGGCGAGGAGATCGCTCTGGGCGACCGTGTCCTCGTGGTCGGCTACGACACCGACGAGCACAAGCACGCCTACCACGACCTCCCGGAGGAGTACCTTCTGAAGCCGGGGATCAGCGTCACCAAGATCAATGGGGTCGATTACGCCGGCCGGTTCGAGGCCTTCATCCACGCGCCATTCAAGGACGACTGTGCCGCTGCGCGCAACGAGACGTCATTGTCACTGCAGGTCACACTCACCGAAGGTGGCGGTCAGGACGGCAAGGTGTTGCTGTTCGGTGACCTGGCATACGAGACGATCATGAAGATCTTCAAGTACAGCGAGGACCACGATAGAGAGCAGTACCTGGAGTGGAATCTGCTGCTTGCTCCTCACCATTGCTCCAAGCGCGTGATGTACGTGCGTGAGGACGGTAAGGACGTCCTGAAAACCGACATCCTCGAAGCCTTTGAGCGGCACGCCCGCGAAGGCTCGGTGGTCGTCGCGAGCAGCCACCCCATCCCGGCCGCGGACGTTGACGGCGCCAACCCACCCCACAAGAAGGCGGCCGACCGGTACAAGGACTACTCCGACCGATTCATCTGCACGATGGAGTGGCCCTCCGTGGAGGACCCGTCGCCGGTCGTGCTCGGCATTGATGCGAACGGTGCCCAGATCGTCGAGGACGAGGTCGTCGAGCACTCCGCCAAGAGCGCGGACGTGGCGAAGGCCGCTGGCCGCAAGCGCGGGCGGCTGTCGGAGGTCGCGGCGGCGGCCACCGCAGCGGGCCGGTACGCCGGTGGCGTGGTGTCGGTCTCCGGGACAGCGGCCATGACCGGCTCCGAGCGGGTCCAGGCCGCCATCAAGGCCGACAGGGGCTCCGAGGCCGCGCCCACCACTGCCGTCGGGTTCGGGCGTGACCGCTGACGGCGTCGACCTCGCCCGCCGTCAGCTCCTCGACCTGGTCGAGGTAGCTGGCGGCGCGGTCGAGGTGCTGGAGGAGTGGACGAACGTCCACGGGAACACCGCGTTCACTATCTCGCTCGACACCTCGGGGCTTGAGCACACGGCGACCGGAATTACGGTGCGCGATCGGGAGCGGTTCAAGGTCATCATCAATGACGGGTTCCCGTTCGTGCCCCCGAGTGTGTTCTCAGTCCACAAGCGCTGGGCCCGCACGCCCCACGTCCAGTGGGGAAGTTCCCTTTGCCTGTACGCCGCGCCGTCAGTCGAGTGGAGCCCGACAGACGGCATGCGCGGATTTATTGGCCGGCTGTCGAAGTGGGTCGAGAACGCGGCTGCCGGAACGCTGGACCCGGA
Source organism: Micromonospora echinaurantiaca (assembly GCF_900090235.1). NCBI lineage: Bacteria > Bacillati > Actinomycetota > Actinomycetes > Micromonosporales > Micromonosporaceae > Micromonospora > Micromonospora echinaurantiaca. The sequence continues at coordinate 3,748,170 of NZ_LT607750.1, forward strand.
GGGTCAGCCGCTACATCCGCCGGCTGTGTACACGAGTGCCGACGCTGGTCGGCTGCTAGTTCACCCGAACTTGGGCGACCGAGTGCCCTGGGCTGTGGATGGGTCCGGCAGGGAGGTCGGCACCCTGGTGGCCTGGTGCGCGGTGAACAGCCGACGCAAGCGGGTCGACGTCCTGGAGTGGGTCGACATGGATACGGCGGTAGCTCGGGCCGAGGGCGATGCCTTCGAGGTGTTCCACGGTGACCGACCCTTGATCGCTATCCCGGTTGTCTTGACGCCCGACGAGTTCGGATCCGAGTACCCCGAGGACGTGAAATCGCTCAGTGCCGGACTGGCTGAGTCAGGCTACGACCGGGACGCTCTCTTGAACGACCTGGCGGCCTGTACGTACATCAACAGGAAGTTGCGGGCCCGGCAGATCGAGCAGGATGCGAGGGCAGCGGGAGACGCCTGGGACGAGACGACTGACGAGGAAGCGCCCCTGTTCACGGCGATGCTCGTCGGCACGCCGTCCCGGCGGGTGGACGGAGACGTGCGCCTGGCCCACCTGGCCGCGTGGAAGCTGGACGCCCTGAGCGCGAAGGTCACCGACCTGTTCGCGCGGATCCGCGACCTGCGGGTATCTAGAGAGTCTGCCGAGCTTCAGGGCGAGGTCCGCGACCTGGCCTTCAGCCTGTTCGACTCCTCAGCGATCGCATGGATGCAGGTCATGGAAACGCGGCCGGAGGTAACCCAACGCCGCGACCAGGGCACCCCGTCGAGCTGGCTTGCCGGCCGACGCGTCCTGGTGCTCGGGTCGGGCGCACTGGGGGCGCCGGTGTCGGAGTTCTGCGTCCGGGCTGGCGTGAAGGAATTGACCGTCGCCGACTACGCCGTAGTGAACCCCGGAATCCTGGTCCGGCAGCCGTACACCGACGCCGACATAGGCCTCGGGAAGGCCCGCGCGCTTGCACGCCGCCTGTCCGCCATCCGTGATGACCTTGATGTCACGCCGGCGCACGGGAACGTGCGGTCCGGGTTCTTCGCGCCGGACCAGGACCTGGGCGTGTACGACCTGGTCATCGACGCGACAGCTGACGCGTCAGTTCGCTCCAACATCGAGTTAGCCCGGAAAGGCGCCGCCGTACGCCCACCGTTGGTCACGATGGTCATCGGACACAACGCCGAACGCGGTCTGGTCACCACGAACCTGCCGGCGGCGACCGGCGCGGCGGCCGATACGTTCCGTAAGGTGTCACTCCTGGCCGCGTCGAAGGCGGCCGAGTGGGCCGACATAGGCGACGACCTGTTCCCAGCGACTCCGCGCACCAAGTTGTTCTTCCCCGAGCCCGGCTGCTCCTCGCCGACCTTTGTCGGCTCGGCAGCGCAGTCGGCCGCGCTCGCAGGCATGATGCTTCACGAAGCGCTGATGGTTCTCCACGCAGCTGACCGCGGCCACCGGGAGACGGTAGGCGACGAGCAGGTGTCCTTCGCCTCCGTCGTCCGGATGGGGGCGGCGGCCACGATCGGTACCTCGCGCGTGAGCTGGCCAGCCGACGTCGTGCAGACCGACGAATCAGGAGAGTTCGAAGTCCGGGTGAGCGTTACAGCGCTTGCTGAAGCTCGCGCCGAAGTCCAGCGGGGGGCTAGGGTTCGGGCACCGGAGATCGAGACCGGAGGGATGCTCCTCGGGGCGCTCGACGACGCGACCGGCATTGTGTACATCGACAAGGTCACGGGCCCGCCGCCGGACAGTTACCTGTCCGCGACCTACTTCCACCACGGTGTTGAAGGCACGCAGGAACGCGTCAGCGCTGAGGTCAGGCGCACCGCGAACACCCGCGGGTTCGTCGGCTTCTGGCACAGCCATCCCTTCGGGCGCGCGCACCCGAGTCCGACGGATGAGCAGGGCATGGCATCGATCGTTGCCCCGGACGGGACCACTCGGCGGGCGTTGATGATGATCCTGGGCGGCGACGAGAGAAGCTGGAGTACTTGGCGCAACGGTGGGGCCGGAGCCCGACCCGATGTCTACCTCAGGGTCGTGCCGCGCTCGGACGGCCCGGTCATCAGCGGACATCCCGGGTACGTGGGTGGGTTAAATCTTCAGCAGCTCCCCGCCGGCTGGTACTTCCGCGGCGGATCCGGCAGACCCGTGCGGGTGCGCCGTGGCGCTGAGCCGGTCGCAGGACCAATCGGTCGCCCTTCGCCTTGGTGGGCATGGCTCAGGAGGCGCCCGTGAGCACAGCGACCGAGCGCCCAAGTGTCGGACTGGCGCTCTCGGGCGGGGGATTTCGTGCCACCGCATTCGGACTTGGAGCGCTACGAGCGCTGCACGACCGCGGAGTCCTGCCCGACGTGCGAGTCGTCTCAGGAATCAGCGGCGGCAGCCTGCTGACGGCCATGTGGGCCTACGGACCCGAGGACTTTGGGGAATTCGACTCAACCGTCACCGACCTCCTCGGCCGCGGCCTGCAGATGGAACTCATCAAGCGCACCTTCACGCCGGGCAGAACGATGACCAACATCCTGAGCGCCACGTCCGCGGCACTGCCCGGCGGAAAGAACCGCCCTCGCCAGAGCAGCAGAACCGAAGCACTCGTCGATGCGCTAGCCTCCCGGGCCTTCGGCGTCAAGGAAATGGCCCAGGTCACCCACCCCAAGTTGAGCACCGTCATCTCAGCAACTGATCTGTCAACCGGCAATGCCGTGCGATTCGGCAGCGACGTCTCGTCCTGTTCACCACACGGCACCATCATCGAACCAGTACCAGTCGCAGACGCAGTGGCCGCCTCAGCCGCGTTCCCGGTCCTCTTACCCCAACTGAACCGCACCTACACCTTCACTCGGACCGACGGCACCCAGCACATCAAAACGATGTCGATGACCGACGGAGGCGTCTACGACAACCTCGGCATCAGTCCGCTACTCCCAGGACGATCAAGGCAACACACCAGTCACGTGTACGACCTCGACTACATAATCGCGGTTGACGCCGGCCCAGGCCGGACGGCGCCTCGGGCACCAAACTTCATGCTGGGCAGACTCAAGCGGAGCTTCGAGATTGCTCACACGCGCAATCAGGACGGTTCCCGCGCTCGGGTCCATGAACTGGCAGCAGCCGGTCACGTGAAGGGATTCGTGTACTCCTACCTCGGGATGCGTGACAGCCGCCTACCAATCCCGATCGCAGACCTCGTCGAGCGCGAGCAGGTAGCCGCATACCCGACCAACTTTGCCCGGATGGCACCTGCAGACCTGCAGGCCGTAGCCATCCGTGGCGAGCAACTCACGCGCACCCTTATCGAGTTCTACTGCCCTCAGCTCGGGGCTTAAATAGTCAACGATTCGCTTGCCCAGGGTTCCTTCATCCTGATCGAGCTACTGAACTGCCCCGGTGCTGGTGGAGGCCTCTTGACTTGAGAAGATCGCCGCCATGCCGAAGCAGTACCCGAAGGATCTATTGCAGCCGCCTACTCAATCTTTCGGGCAGCAATCGCCGAGCCGGCCGGCGCAGCGCCCGCGGTGACTGATCTCGGCGCGAGCGGAATTGGTTGATGCCTCGCTTGGTCCTGCGGACGATCTGCCCGAACCCGAAGTTGGCGGTGTTGCGCGGCACGTTGACCGTGCCGTAGGAGATCATGGTGGCGGGGTCGAGCCCGATGGCGGGTACGACGAGGTCATTGTGAGGTAGATCCAGCGCCGTCAGCGCGTTGAGCATGCGAGTGAGTTGCTTGATCAGGTCGTCCTGGTCGAGCAACGCGCCCATTTGACCTCTGGGCAGGGGGCCCACGCCGACCGTTGCCCGGACCGGGTGACCACGAGTCCCTTCTCGTAGTTCCAACCACTGCTCGTCGCACAGGCGACGGCGGAGTCGACGTGGACGTGTAGGGCTTCCAGCCGGGTAAAACCCCGTGCTGTCGTGGAGTTTGCCAACCGACGGACCCGAGGCAGGACACCGCAATGAACGCCCGTGAGCGCAATAGGGATACCAGCCCGACCAAGGGCGGGAGCGCCGTGCTCCCAATCTGCTCCCGGTTTAAGGGGCATCAGCGGAGAAGCCCGTTACCGGTAATTCCGATGACGGGCTTCTTACCTGCATATATCTACGGTGGGCGATACTGGGATCGAACCAGTCACGTCAGCCGATGTTGGAATCATTGGCAGCTACCGACTCGGAAGGGCTCCTGCTATCAGTCGTGGCAGGGGCCAAGCCCCTGCCACGACTTGGTCATCGCAAGCTAGTCATGATCCTCAGGCTTCGGTTTGTGGCTGCTGAGCATGCGAACGGTGGTGCTGAGTTTGATCGGCGCCTCCTCTGGGCCCCTGAGGAAGGGGCTGATGTAGACGGGACGGCGTAGCGTTCGGCCCGGCCCGTATGGTTGGTTGCGCCAGTGGCCCGACACCCAGAACCGGCTGGTCTGGGAGCGTCCTGAGTCGCGAGGCGCCGATCGCGTACTGGGCGGTGTGGTGCCGCGGTTGGCACGGATGCGTACGATCCGGACCTCTGGTGCCGGGCGGTTGGTGCGGGCGTAGGTCTTGCGTACGGTTTTGTCGAGGTTTGCTGTCGTGATTTCGGCGGCTTGCTGTGCGATCAGCAGCCATGTGGCGACCAGCGGCGCGGCTGGGTGGTTGCCGGGCAGCATGTGCTGTTCGTGGACCTGGTAGGAGCTCATGGGGGCAAGCCAACCGACCTGTTCGCGTAGTCGCTGGAGCGGTTTGCCGTCCAGTCCCCCGCCGATTGTGCGGTAGTTGATGAGTTGCCAGCTGTCGCTGTTAGCGGTCCAGGATGCGGCGGCGATCTGTCGGCGGGTCACCGGCTGTGACCACACGAGCAGTCCATCCGTGGAAGGCATGAGGTCACGGCTGATGGTGACGTCGAGGAACCTTTGAGCGGCGTACTCGGCCAGGTCGGTGAAGTCGGCGTCGATCCAGTACAAGCCTGCGCGGTCCAGGCCGTCGGCGATCTGTCGACGTTGGTCGGTGGACGCCGACGCGAATGGGAGATCGTCGCCAGCGCGGTAGAAGTGGGTGAGCCGGTCGCGCACCTTTGGCAGGTCGCGGGCGGTGATGGCGGTGGCGGGCCAGGCGGTCGTCATGATGAGCGTTCGTCCCGGGACCCGGGCGTTCAGAAACGCGAGGTGCAGTTGCTGGATGCGCTCTCGCGCCTCGGGATGGTTGCCTCGGCCCAGTGCCTGCGCCGCTCGGTCGACGACCTTGTCGTTTCTGCCGTCGTCGATGTGCATTTGGCACGTCGCGCACGCCGCCCATGCCTGGCCGAAGTTCTGCACCAGTCCCCCGGCGGTGCCGATCGCGATGGCTGCGACGTCGCCACCGACGAGCGTCCACGTCGGGTACGGGTCCCCGCAGAAGTCACAGGTTCTCTGCACGGTGTCAAGCTGGCTGACCGGGACCGGCACTGGTTCGTGTCCATGTCCATCTGTGGCGAGTTGGATCGGGTGCAGGTAGGTGGGTGGTGTACCGAGGGTGTTCAGTGGGGAGAGGCAGATCTGGCAGGCCATCTCCTCGGGCGCGGCCGTCATGCCGTCACCTCGTCGGTGAGCTGCTGGCGGTCGCGAAGGCGAGGTCCTCGACGACGCCCGGCGGCGGGCATCACCATGCCCGGCTCGTAGATGGCGTGGCGGTTCCGGCCGTTGTGCTTGGCGTGATACATGGCGATGTCGGCGCGGCGTAGGGCCACCTCTTCGAAGGGGTCGGTGGTGTCGGCGAGCGCCAGGCCGACGCTGGCGGTGACGGTGACCGTGACGGGCTTGCCGTCCGCGGTGAATTCGACGGGCTCGGAGATCAGGGCGACGAAGGTGTCGCCGATGCGGGCCAGGTCGTCGGTACGGGCGGGTAGCAGTGCCGCGAACTCGTCGCCGGAGAGCCGCGCGGCGATTCCACCGTGGAGTGCGGCGATGTCGACGATGCGGCCGCCAATCGCAGCCAGGACCTCGTCCCCCCGGCCGTGGCCGTGGGTGTCGTTCACCGGCTTGAAGTCGTCCAGGTCGATCAGGACGACGATGATGGGGCCAGCGGTGTCGGCGCCGGTGAGGGGCGCGTGTGCGGCGAGCAGGCCGGTGCGGTTGAGCATGCCGGTGACCGGGTCGTGCTGCAGCCGCCAGGTGGCGTCGTCGAGTCGGTTGCGGAGTTGGTGGATGAATGGCCACATGGTGAGGCCGCCGAGGGTGAACGCCACCAAGGTGGTGGCGATCATGATCACTGGTAGGGACACTGGAGTCCTCCATCTCATGGAGAACCCGGGACGCGTCGTTTCCTAGGCGGGCGTCCCGGGTCCTGGATGCGACGGCCCGCCGTGTGGCGGGCCGTTCTTCCTTCTTGTGCCGCTCGGTTCGCGGCACGGCCGTGGCTACTTCGGTGCCGGAGGCCCCGGGTCGGCGTGGCTTACTCAGGCGATATGGCCAGCCGCCGCGAGCCGTGGGTGCTCCGTCGCGCCGTGATGTGTCGGTGAATCGGGGCGCGGCGCCCTGCCCGTGCTCGGATCGTGCGAATGGGGTTCGCGAGGAGCGCCGAACGACTGGCCGGTGAACCAGAAGGTGCTCTCTGCGAGTGCGATGCGGCCCTGGCGTCGGTGCGACGGCGGGCCTCGGGTGTTCGTGTTAGCGGCGCACGGGGTGCGCGGCTTGGTCGGCGCGCAGTGTGGTGGCCAGGTCAGCCGGGATGTCGGCGTAGGGTTCGACGGCCAGCAGCACCTCGGTGGGGTCGAGAATCGTCTCGATCAGGCCGATGCGAACCGTGTCGGGTGGGTTGTCGTGGTCGGTTACGAGGTCCCAGGCGAAGTCGACGACGGTCGCGAAGTAGGTGCGGTGTGGGTTCCAGCCGACCTGGATGGTGTAGCGCTCGTAGCCGGGTCTGGGTGTGAGGGTGTAGACGCTCATCGGTTCCTTTCGCAGGGGGTGCGGCCGAACCCCGTCTGGTGCGAGTCGCGCCATGATCGGGTGGCCTTGCGGGCGGCAACGGAGAGCCGGTGGGCCGCCGGACGGGTCTCATGCCTTCAGGTGGCGGGCGCGTTCCTCGGCCAGATCGACGATCTTGTCGCGGCGGGCGGCGGGAAGGGCGGCGAGCAGGTCGATGTACTGCTGTTCCGGTGCGGTAACGGGTTCGGCGAGTGCGCTCTTGTAGGCCAGGCGGGCTGCCTCGTGTGCGGCCTCGATCGGGCCGCTGTGGTCGTAGGCGACAGCAACTTGATGCAGTTGCTCGGCTGCGGCGAGGGGGTCGCGGGACAGTGTGATGTCGTAGATGCGGAAGTTCGCTGGAAGGTTCGCCGCGCCGATGGCGGTGATCAGGCACAGGTTGGCCTGGACGTGGTAGGCGTACGCCTCGGTGCGGGCCAGGGTTGCGCCGCGAGCCCGCACGGCGGCGCGTTCGGCGTTCCAGCGCAGCCGGGCTTCTTCAGCGTGCCTGGCGAGGGCGAGCAGCATGCTGCGAGTGGAATCCATCGTGGTCCTCCTGTTGGTGGGGGGGTTCGGCTACTCGGTTGCGGGGTTGGTTCGGCCGGTGGTGAATGCCTGCGCGAACACCGATGGCGGGAGTCCGGCGTGCAGCGCCTGCCGCAGCAGGTCGGCGAGCTGGTAGGTGGGGTCGACCTGCAGGGCGCGGTCTGCTGCCATGGCGGCCAGAGCGCCGTCACCGCACCGCCACGCGGCGACGGCGAGCAGGGTGGCCGGTGCCGGAACGAGCGCCTCCTCGGCGCGGCGGGTGACCTCGGCCCAGAACGTGACGTGCCCGTCGTGCGGCTGGGTGAGGTCGACGGCACGGTCCCGCACCGAGGGCCGCTTCAGGAGCAGGGTGAGCCAGGCCACCTCGTCGTCGGTGAGACGGTTGCCGCCGTCGTGCTGTCGCAGCGCGCCGCGGACCGCGTGCGCGCCGGCGGCGTCCATGCCCGTCTCGCCGGTGGCGTTGAGTGTCGTCAGGCGGTCGGCTGCCGCACGGGTGGCGTCGCGCATACGGTCGCGGGCGGTGCCGTTGACGGGCGCGAACCGGGCGGCCACGGCTGCCCGGTCCGGTAGCGCGACCAGCCCGGCGGCGGTTGCCTGCACGGCCACGAGTGAGGCGGTGGGGTCGAACGGAGTTCCCTGCGGTGGGCAGCAGGCCGGGTTGTGACAGGTGAGGTTGACGATTCGGCTGCCGGTGACCCGCAGCAGGTCCCGGACGGTCATGCCGCTGGCGGTGAACGCCTCGCCGACGGTGTGCAGCGCCGGGTCAAGGCGGTCGGCGTCTCCGTATCCGACGAGGATAAGGTCGGAGATCGGCTGCTGCCGTCGCACGACCGGAACCAGGTTGGCGGTGAGGTCGAGAAGGTGGCTTGCGGGGGCGCCGGGGGCGGGCAGGTCGCTGCGGGCAGCAAAGACGATCCGGCGGTCCCTGCTCGCGATCACGGCGATGCTGCCGTCGGCGGGGTGGAAGCCGAGGAGGTAGGGCACCGCGGTCACCAGGTCGGCTGGGGATCGCACGGTCAGCTTGTTGTCGGGAAACGACATGATGACCTCCAATGGGAGTCTCGGGTCGGGCAGGTGGCGGGTTCAGTCGCGGTCGGGGTCGAGGTAGAGGTCGATACCGACGGTCTCGACGCTGGCGGTCACCGTGACCAGGTCGATGCCGGGCAGCGCCCGGGTCAGGTCCGCGCAGGCGAGGGCTTCGGCCGCCGCCGTCGCGTCGCCGGAGGTGGCGTGGCCGCGAAGCTGCATCTCGTATTCGTGCCGCCACGGAATCCGCCAACCGTCCTGGTCGCACGTGGCGTACTCGGGGATGGTCCAGCCGTACGCGGTCCATGGCCGCGTCTCGACCGGGCCGCTGGTGGTGGCCGCCCGCATCACGTCTCGTGCCGCGTCGCAGGCTTCCCGGGCGGTGCCGGCGCCAACCGGCAGCATCAGGTCGGCGACCACCGTGACGTGATGTGCCCGAGGCAGCCCGTGGAGGCCGAGGTCGACCAGGAACCGGTCGATCCGCTCGGCGGTGTGCTGATAGATGCCACCGATCTCGTCGTCGATCAGGGCGCGGATCGCGCGGGCGCGGATGCTGCGCCGCAGCTCGTTGAGGGCCTGCACCGCCGCGTCACGGGCGGCAATCGCCGCGGTGAGGTCGCCTGCGAGTTCGGGCAGCTGTGCCGCGCCATCCACGGTTCCCGCGTCGGTGTCGATGTCGTCGTGCGGGACGTCGTCGGGGCCGTGGGCGGCCTGCCACGCCAGCCCGGTCACCGTGAAGCCGGCGTCAGCCAGCACGCGCAGGTGGCCCTCGAGGATCGCGCGTGCGGCTTCGTAGGCGGCGGCTTCCCGGGTCGCGGTGACCCAGGTGTGGAGGGTGACCTGCGCGGTGATGCGGTACTCCTGCGGTCCAGGCTGGTCGCTTTCGATCACCGGTGTCACGTCGATGACGTGGCGCGGGTAGACCGCTATCGCTGGCTGAAGCAGGCGTAGATCGTCTGGTACGCCGAAGCAGGCCTGCTCGCGGGCTTCGTCGTGGTTGGTGTGCGACCGCGTGTGCGACAGCTGCGCGTGGGCGGAGATGGTCCATCGTTGCGGCAGCGGTTCCAGACCCCAGGTGTCCAGGGCGTCCTCGCAGCCAGGCCGGCAGATCAGCCTGTTGTGCAGCGCGGTGATGAGTGCGGAGCGGACGTCGACGGCCAGGGTCTGCCGCTGCTCGATGGCGGCGATCGTTTCGGTGTGCAGGGTGCGGATCTGGTGCGCGAGGCTCTCGTCGGTCATCGCTGCGCTGCCCGATCGTCGGCGGTGGCCCGGTGGGTGTCCATGACGGATTCAGCGCAGGAAGCCGGTGCCGTGGGGTGAGCCGGACGGGGGCCGTTGTTCTCGCTGGCGAGTACGGCGGCACCGCTGAGGAGGTCGGGCGGGGTGGCGTTGCGGTGGCCGGCGCGGTGCGTCAGGTGACGCATCTGTCCTCCTTCGGACATGAAGAAGGCGGCCACCGGATGGTGGCCGCCTGAAGCGATAGGGGATGTCGCCCCGGTCGCGTGGGGCGAGGGGCGTGGGTTGTGGGTGCCAGATCCAAGGCTGGCGGCGGCTGCCGACCGGAAATGGTGGGCGCGATGCCGTCGCGGGAGGCGTCAGATCAGAAGCACATGGAAAGGGAAGGTGAGCGTTCAGGCTAGTCGCGCGGGGAGTCCCGGCGGCCGGGCTGTCAGGCTCGGCCTCCTGGCAGAACCTGACAGCCCGGCGATACCCGCGCTCCTGTCAGGTCTGCTCATCGCACCGGTACCCCGGCCGCAGGACGTTGCGGACAGCGGCAGCTGCCGCGTACCGCTCCACGCGACCGGCGCCGGGACACGGGTCGGCAAGTCATCGCCCGGATCGAGGCGCCCGGTCCCGCTGTGCTCCGGATCGGACTCCCCCGTCAGCCATCGGGCGGGCAGCTGGTAACCCGGGAGCCGGGCCGCCCACTGTCTGACCGTCACCGCAGCAGCCCAGATTAAGCGTGGCGGACGGTGGTGGTGAACGCCTCATACCTCGAGCCGGGCGGCCATAGCCCCCCGCCACTCCCGCTCGGCGGCAACCGCCCGGCTTCGGACGTGCCCGGCGCCGTCAGGATTCCTGACCGTCCCAGGCATCCCTCACCACCGCCGCAGGACCAACACGTCCTCGTGCGCCACCAGATGCACGGGGATGCCCTCGTCCCTGGCACGGCGGACGGCGAGGAGTCCGAACATGTTGGCCCGGTGCACGATCTGCCCGTCACGGACGGCGGCGAGCATCGCCGCGCACCGCTGCACCGGTACCAACCCGACCGACTGGGCGACGGCCAGCAGTTCGCCAGGTAGGTCGATCAAGTCGTCCCGCTGGCGGCGTACCGGCCGGCACGTGATCACCACGATCCCGCCGGGACGCAGGAGTTGGTAGCTGGCGGCCAGGATGACGGCGAACCCCTCGAGCAAGCGAGACCATCCCGCATAGGCGAGGTTGCCGCTCTCCCGATCCCCATAGTGATGGGCACGTTTGCGGACCCCGGTACTCGTCGTGTGCACGAGGCCGTGAGTCCCGCGTCCATACGGCGGGGAGGTGAGCACGAGGCTCACCCGACCGACCGCGGACGCGGGCACCATGTCGAGCAGCCCCCGAGAATCGCCGGTGTGCACCTGCGCCGTGCCGGCAGCACCCTGCGACGCCGCGAGGGCAACGTTGGCGGCAGCCAGCTGCGTGAACCGGGGCTCGACGTCAATCCCGATCGCCTGCCGGCCAAGGTGCATCGCCTCGACCAGCGTGGTGCCGGACCCGCACATCGGGTCGAACACCAGATCCCCCGGCGCGGTGTACGAGCTGATCGCGTGCACGGCCAGGTGCGGCAGCATCTTCCCGGGATGACTGGAGGTCTGCGGGACGTAGCGGCCTCGCCGCTGGTCCCGGGCGGGCTGCTGGCAGGTCAGCCACACCGAGGTGACCGGCAGGGAGTCAACCATCGGCTGCGCCGGTCTTCGTCACGCTGCGGGTCAGGATCAGGACGTCGGTGTGGATGTCCAGCTGCGCCCGCCGGCCACGCCGAGGCAGTCGGTCGGCGGCCACGATGTGCTGCAGGTACGCCAGCCTGGCCCGTTTCGCGGCGATGACGACGTCGACCGGTGCGATGACGTCGCCGTGCGGCAGCAGCACTGCGATGCAGCCGCCCGGCGTGAGGTTGGTGCGGCATCGGGCGAAGAAGTCGACGGGTGAAGCAGCGTCGTCGACCGGCCATCCGGTGACGATCAGGGCGGCTGCCTCCCGACCCCAGCCGACCTGCCGGGGCGCGTGCAGGTGGGTGCGGCGGTGCGCGGCGATGACCGCGCGGGCCAGTTGCGGCCCCACGGCCAGGTCGATGATCAGATCGGACGGGTGGGTGAGGTTGTGGACCAGCCGCACGCCCATCGCGTTGGACATGGTCTCGCCCTGCTGCGGGGCGGGGACCGGCCAGACGGTGATCGGCACGGGCGGGTCGCCGGGCACCACGTCTCCCACGGGGATCGGCGCGCGGCGTGGATGTCTATCGGTCATGGGCACGGTGGCCCCCGGACCGGCAGGGCGTACTGACGATCCCTAGTGCGCCGCTGACAGGCCGATCGAACCCGCCCCGACCTGACAGAACCCGTCACCCTGACCGCCCAACAGCCCGACCAGCGGGCGCGCGGGCCGCCCTGACGGCGGTGAACCCGACAGAGTCGGACACGGCCTGTCCTCGTCTGGCAACGGCCTCCAGTGTCAGGTTGGGCTGTCCCAATCGAGGGCCTCGAGGCCGTCGCATCAAGCGACGCGCTCCACGCCGAGGGGGACATCACCATGGCAACGACAACCCATGTCAGGACGGCCGAGACGGCGCTGACCACCGCCGAGACGGCGTTCATGTTGCTGACCTGCGAACCCGCGCCGCTGGTGTTCGACGCCCGCCCGATACCGGGCCTGCCGGATGCGACGATGCCGCTGGACGAGCTGCGCACGCTGCTTCTGTTGCAGCGATACGACAGCGACACCGCCGACGAGCTGTGGCGGCAACTGGCCCACCACGCCCGCGAGTGGGGACCGGCCTGGGTCGTCGGCGCGATCGGCGTAGCGCTGCCCGCCCTGACCCACCTTGCGGCGAAGATCACCCGCGGGCGGGCCAGGCACGCCGACGACGTCGACTCCGAAGTCCTCGCCGGGTTCCTCCACGCGCTGCGCACCGCGGACCTGGCTCCGCCCCGGCTGTGGCTGCGGCTGTGCTGGGCCGCCTGGCGCTCAGGCATGGCAGTCGTCAAGGCCGACGACGGCGAGGAACTCCCCCTGGACCTGCCCAGCGGGTCACGGTCACCGCGGATGCCCTACGGACATCCGGACCTGCTGCTCGGCCGGGCAGCCGCCGCCGGCCTGATCACCGCCGACGCCGCCGAGCTGATCAGCGCGACCCGCTTCGGCGACGCGCTGATCGAACACCTGGCCGCCGAGCAGGGCGTCACCGCATCGGCCCTACGGATGCGTCGCCGCCGCGCCGAGCGTGTCGTGGCTGCCGCCGTGGTGCGCGGCGACCTGTCCGGCCCGATCCCCGGTCACCGCGCGACCACCACCGCGGCCTGACAGTCTGTCGGCATACCCATGGCAGCACGCGGATCGCGGCAGATCGGGATGCTGGTAGCCCATGGCTGTGACGGCGGCGACGACGTCTGCCAACCTCAGGAGCTCGCCGCCATCCGCGCAGGCTGACGGCGGACTACAGTGGCCGGGCTCGCCGGGTCGTGCAGGGCTTCCCCGACGGGCATCGGGTTTCACAGGTCAGGCGCTGCGGCGGTCAGGCGCATAGAAGGCGTATAGGGCGTTGAGCTGCCGGATCCAGAATTCCTGCTTCGCTGAGGCTGATGGGCGACGCGGCAGCATGCCAAGCTCGACCGCCAACGCATAGAACCCCGGACCGGCGTCATTGGCGTTCAAGTACTGCACTAACGCGGAGATCATGAGCTTGGTCGTCGGACGGTTACGATCCACGATCAACCCCAGGAGGTGCCCCATGGCGGCACGCTCGCTGTCCTGCTCGAAGTCGAATCCGCGCAAGCCGGTCCGTCGGCAGAGCGTGGCATTGAGCTCGGTGTACGTCGTCGTCTTCTCCAGTCGTGCCCGCTCGATGAGAAATGCCAGGCCGGCTTCGATCAGCTGGTCCCACTCGTCGTCGTCGCGCCCGTATCCCGTCATCGCGGCCACCTCGACTGGAGCGCCGAGCAACCCGCGGCGGCGGGCTGCCTGCACGCACCCCGCGCCGTGTCGCCGTCAGCTTGATCACGCTTCACGCTCCATGCCTACCGTCGGCGGGCGTCGTCGCGCCACCATCCGACTGGCCACAATGGCCATCCGCAACGAGCACGCCGTGTCTACACGCCAGTTTTCGGGGCCCTGGCATTCGGCCCCCGGCTTGGCGCCGTCTCGGACGAACGCCCAGACGGCCTCCTCGCGGTCCACTCCGTGCCTTGCCGGCGGCAATGCCAGGCGCTGACCGGTCTCGTCAGGACGTGACAGGTAGATGGAGGGTTCGATCGGCCTGACAGTCGAGATCTGAGCGGTGCATGTCATCCACGGCATGCCCGCCCGGTGGGGACCACCCGGCGGGGCCATTGGTCCGGCATGGCTGGCGCGGCGTCCTGACACCGCGATCCCTTCGCCCCACGCAAGGGAGGAGCGCCCCCGACCGGACCACACCGGTCAATCGCCCTGGTCCCCACCGCGGCGGCCCCAGATCCTTGTGGAGCGCCGCCATGCACACGACTCTTTCCGTGCTGTCCGACCTCGCCGCCGCGCCGCAGCCGATAGCGGCCAACAGCATCAACCAGGTCATCGCCAACATCACCGGCTGGATCATGGGCATCATCGCGCTCGTCGCGACGATGTTCCTGGTCATCGGCGGCCTGCGCTACATGGCAGCCGGGGGTGACCCGGCCCAGGTGGAGCAGGCGAAGGGCAACTTGAAGTCCGCGCTGATCGGCTATGCCCTCACGGTGCTGTCCCCGGTCATCCTGCAGGTGTTGCAGGGCATCCTCGGCGGCTGAGGCGGCCGGTCATGGTTATCTGGCTGATGAACGGCCTGGTCAGCTGGCTCGCCGAGAGGGTCGTCGACCTTCTCGGCGGGCTGCTGGCCTTCCTGACGTCCTCCATCTTTCTGTCACCGGACGTCACGGTCCTGCCGCAGGTCCAGTCGATCGCCAGCAAGAGCGCGCTGGTCGTCAACGCCTGCTTCATCCTCGCGATCATCACCGCAGGCATCGCCACGATGGTCGGCGACTCGGTGGAGACCCGCTACACCGTCAAACACCTCATCCCCCGGCTTGTCGTCGGGTTCGTCCTGTCGGCGTTCGCGGTGCCGCTGACGGCCGCCGTCATCGACATCGCCAACGCGCTGACCGTGGCGCTCGCCGGCGAATCCGCGCCGACCACCGAGGCCGTCACCTTCGCCCGGGTGCGCATCCGATCGGCGATGGCCGATGAGAGCGCCGCCCTACTGACGGTGGTCATCGGGCTGCTCATCGTCGTGTTGATATTCATGCTCGTCGGCAGCTGGCTCGTGCGGATCGGGGTGCTGGTCGTCCTGGCCGGGATCGCGCCGGTGGCGCTGGCGTGCTATGCGACCCCGTGGACGCAGGGTGCCGCGGAGGTGTGGTGGCGCACCCTGCTGGGCTGTCTGGCCACACCCACGCTGCAGGCGGTCACCTTCTCGGCGGGCATCAACCTGGTGATCGACCCGGAGTCGAACCTGCCGATCCTGCTCGGCCTGCCCGGCTCGGACACCCTC
Organism: Micromonospora echinaurantiaca; assembly: GCF_900090235.1. Taxonomy (NCBI): domain Bacteria; kingdom Bacillati; phylum Actinomycetota; class Actinomycetes; order Micromonosporales; family Micromonosporaceae; genus Micromonospora; species Micromonospora echinaurantiaca. The sequence goes on from NZ_LT607750.1 coordinate 3,763,395, forward strand.
AACCTGCTGCTGGTGATCGTTGTCCTCTGGGTCACGGTCAAGATCCCCGCGATGATGCGCCGGTACACGACCGGCAAGGGGTCGCCGAACACCGGCGGGATTCTGCTACGCACGGTGGTCATCCAGGGAGTCACCCGCCGCCTGCCGCTTGGCCGATTCGCGCGTAACGCGATGCGAGGTGGGCGATGACCCACGACGACACCACCCCGCGCGCCGTGGTACCGGCTGACGTCAACGAGCCGGACCGCATCGCGTTCGGGCTGACGTTCCGGCAGCTCGGCATCATCGGCGGTGTCGGCCTGGCCGGCACCGGCATCTACCGCACCGTCGGGCACCTGCTCCCACCGATCGCGTGGATCGTCGCCGGGGTCATCGTGTTCGCCGTCGCGATCGTGGTGGCGCTCGGCCGCCGTGACGGCCTGCCGCTGGATGTGTGGTTGCGGCACGGATTCGCCCTGTCCCGCAGCCCTCGCCAGCTCGCGCCGGGCACGCCCCGAGCGAGCACGGTCGCGGCGGTGGCCGGCACGCCGAGCGTCCCGGCGCCGCTGCGCTCCCCGGTCACGGCGATCAGCCCGACCGGCGTCCTCACCTGCGAGGGCCACAACCGCGTCCTGATCGCCTGCGGCACCACGAACATCCACCTGCGCACCGGCAGCGAGCAAGAGGCGCTGCTGGACGGGTTCGGCCGGTTCCTCAACAGCCTGACCGGCCCGGCGCAGATCGTCGTCGCCACCCAGCGGCACGACCTGACCGCGTACGCGCACGCGACCGCCGACCACGCACCACGCCTGCCGCACCCGGCGTTGCAGGCCGCCGCCGGCGACTACGCCGAGTTCCTGCTCGACCTGGACAGTCAGCGCGATCCGCTGCGCCGGCAGGTCCTCGCGGTCGTCACCGGCGAGCACGCCGGCGACACCGCCGTACGGGCCTTGTCCGGCCTCGGTGTCGAAGCCACCGCGCTGGACGGACCGGCCGTCGCCGCCGCCCTGGCGATGGCGGTGGACCCCTTCTCCCCACCGGTGCCTGGCCCCCGAGCGGTGCCCGGCGCCCCGATCACTTTGCGGAGCACATCGTGAACCTGTTGACGCCGAGGAAGAAGAGGGTCGCGGCGGGGGAGGGCATGCCCTCCCCCGCCGCCCTGTCGGTCACCCCCTGGCACGTGCAGGTTGGCAACGGCTATGCCGCCACCTACGCCGTGTGCGGATACCCGGCCCAGGTCGGCCCCGCGTGGCTCACCCCGCTGCTGTCCTACCCCGCACGGGTCGACGTCGCGGTCCACCTGAACCCCGTCGCACCGCAGGTGGCCGCGCCGATGCTCAAGCGCCAACGCTCCCGCCTGGAATCCTCCCGCCGGTTGGACGCCGACCAGGGCCGCCTGGGTGACCCGATGGTCGAGGCGGCAGCAGCCGACGCCGCGAACCTCGCCGAACGCGTCGCCCGCGGCGCGGCGAAGCTGTTCGAGGTCGGCATCTACGTCACCATCCACGCCCGGACCCTCGACGAACTCGCCACCGTCACCGCGGGCGTGCGCTCCGCCGCCGCCAGCGTGCTGCTGGACCTGCAGCCGGCGACGTTCCGCCACCAGCAGGGCTGGATCTGCACCCTGCCGGTCGGCGTGGACCCGCTGGGGATGCGCCGCATCCTCGACACCACCGCCCTCGCGGCAGCGTTCCCCCTCGCCTCGGCCGACCTCGCCGCCCCCGCTCCCGGCACCGTCTGCCCACCCGATGGGGTGCTCTACGGGCTCAACACCACCAGCAACGGCGTGCTGCTGTGGAACCGGTGGGCGCAGGACAACCACAACAGCGTGGTCTTGGCGCGCAGCGGCGCCGGGAAGTCGTACTTCGTCAAACTGGAGGTGCTGCGCAACCTGTACCAGGGTACGACCGTCAGCGTGATCGACCCGGAGGACGAGTACACCGCCCTGGCCGAGCACGTCGGCGGCAGCGTCGTGCAACTCGGCCAGCCAGACGTCCGGATCAACCCGCTCGATCTGCCCGCTGACAACCGGCCTGACACGCTGACCCGCCGCGGCCTGTACCTGCACACCCTGATTTCGGTCATGCTCGGCGCACCACCACCGCCGACCGAGCGGGCGGCGCTGGATCGGGCCATCACCGCCACCTACGCCCAGGCAGGGATCAACGGCGACCCCGCCACCTGGACCAAACCCGCGCCGTTGCTGCGGGACCTGGCCGAGGTGCTCGCCGCTGACGGCGACCCAGCCGCCAGGCAGCTCGCCGCCCGGCTCGCCCCCTGGACGGTCGGGAACTTCGCCAGCCTGTTCGACGGCCCGACCACCACCACCCCGCGCGGTCACCTGATGGTCTGGTCGCTGCGGCACCTCCCCGACGAGCTGCGCACCGTCGGCACGCTGCTGGCGTTGGACTCGATCTGGTCGGGCATCGACGCTCCCACCGGAGGCGCCCACCGGCGGCGGCAGCTCGTCGTGGTCGACGAAGCCTGGCTGCTGATGCGCGACGGCGAGGGCAGCCGGTTCCTGTTTCGGATGGCCAAGGCCGCCCGCAAGCGGTCCGCCGGGCTGTGCGTCATCACCCAGGACGCCGCCGACGTGCTCTCGACCGACCTCGGCCTCGCCGTGGTGTCCAACGCCGCAACACAGGTGCTTATGCGCCAGTCCACGCAGTCGATTGACGCGGTGAGCGAGGCGTTCAGCCTGACCGCCGGGGAGTCGAGGCTGCTGCTGTCGGCGCCCCGGGGCGAGGGCCTACTCGTCGCCGGTCGATCGCGAATCCCCTTCCGCAGCGTCGGGTCGGCCGCCGAGCATCGGATCGCCGTGACGGGTATCGGGGAGGCCGAATGACAGCCACCCCGACGACCTGGCCAGCCGAGGTCGGGCAGTGGATCATCGCGCGGCCGTGGCTGGCCGTCGTCGCCGCCACCGCGATCGTCGGCGTGGTGGTCGCCCGCGACCAGGTGCTCGCCTGGCGGCATCGGCGGTTCGCCGCCGGCGCGCGGTGGCTGACCATCGCCGCCCCGCCGGAGGTCACCGCCGGGACCGCCGCCGCGTTTTGGACCACCGTCATGGGTGTGCTGACGCCATCTCTGTGGCGGCGCAGGGTGTTCGGCTACCCGCACGTCGGGTGGGAGTACACGTGGACGGGCCGCACCATGGCGATCCGGGTGTGGGTGCCCGCGACGGTGCCGCCTGGTGCGGTCGAGGCCGCCGTCCGCGCAGCGTGGCCCGCCGCCACCCTCACCACCGAGCAAGCCCGCGCGCCGGTCCCGGCCGAGGTCGGTCAGGAGGTGGGCGGGGCATACTGGCCCCAGCACAGCGACGGGCTGCCCCTGCGCGCCGAGCACGACAGCGATCCGCTGCGGGCGCTGCTCGCGGCTGGTGCCGAGGTCCGGCACCGCGAACACGCGTGCGTGCAGATCCTCGCCCGTCCGGCACCCGCCCGCCGCGTCCGTGCGGCGAGGCGGGCGGCGGCGAGTACCAGCGGTCATCCTCACCGGCGACCCGACGCGGCCACCCGCGCCGTCGCGGGCGCGACGAGGCTGGCCATCGAGCCTCTGCTGTGGCTCCTCGATGTCGTCACGCCCGGTTCGTCCCGACCGCGGACCCTGGCGTACCCCACGGCGGGGCGGGCGGCCGAGCGCGATCCGGTGGCCGCCGCCGACGCGCGCACGGTCGTGGACAAGGCCGTACGGGTGCCCCACTTCGAGATCGCGGTCCGGTTCGCCGTGGCGGCCGACACCGGCACAACACCACCGGACGCGCAGCGGGCCACGCACATCCGCAAACGCCTCATCGAGCTCGGGCACACCATCGCCTCGACCGCCGCGACGTACACCGGCCCGAACCGGCTACGGCGCATGAAGATGCCGCAACCGGTGGCCACGATCGCCGGACGGCGGCTGCGGCGAGGGTTCCTGGCCACCGTGCCGGAACTCGCGGCCCTCGCAGCGCTGCCGCAAGACCTCGCGGTGCCGGGCCTAGGTCGGGCGAGGGCCAAGGCCGTGCCGGCGCCGGTGCAGGTACCCGCTGGCGGACGAGGCGTGAAGGTACTCGGCCGGTCGCAGATCGGCCACCACAGTGTCGGCCTGACCGTCACCGACGCCCGCCAACACGTGCACGTGGTCGGCAAGACCGGCGTCGGCAAGAGCACGCTGCTGCTGAACATGATCCTCAGCGACATCAAGTCCGGCCGTGGAACGGTGGTCATCGACCCACGTGGGGACCTCATCACCGACATCCTCGACCGGCTGCCCGCCTCCCACGGCAAGAGGACCGTGATCATCGATCCAGACCAGGAGAACCCGGGCTGCTTCAACCCCCTCGACGACCAGGGCGATCCGCACCTGGCCGTGGACAACCTCGTCGGGATCTTCGCCAAGATTTTTCAAGGCCAGTGGGGCCCGCGCATGGACGACACCATGCGCGTGGCCTGCCTCACGCTGATGCGGCACGCCAAACCGACCTTGAGCCTGGTCCCGTCGCTGTTGCAGGACCGGGAGTTTCGGGCCAGGTTCACCCACGGCCTGGACGACCCGGACGGACTCGGCGGGTTCTGGCTCTGGTACGACGGCATCACCGAGCAGTTCCGCGGCCAGGTCATCGCACCCGTCCTCGCACGGCTGCGGGCCTTCCTCCTGCGGGACTTCGTCAAGAGCGTCATCGGCAACGCCCGCAGCTCGTTCGACATGGGCCGGGTGCTCGACGGCGGAGTCCTGCTGTGCCGGCTGCCCAAGGGCATCCTCGGCGAGGAGACCAGCCGCATCCTCGGCTCGATGATCGTCGCCCGGGTGTGGCAGGCCGCCATCGCACGGGCCACGATCCCTGAAGACCAGCGTAAGGACGCCTGCCTCTACGTCGATGAATGCCAGAACTTCCTCACCTTGCCGGGCAGCGTCGGGGACATGCTGGCCGAGGCCCGCGGTTTCCGGCTCGGGCTCGTGCTCGCCCACCAGGACCTGGCGCAACTACCCAAGGACCTCGCCGCGGCGGTGTCCGCCAACGCGCGCACGAAGCTGTTCTTCACCGTCGACCCGGCCGACGCCAGGGAGCTGTCCCGGCACACCAAACCCGAGCTGGACGAGCACGACCTCGCCCACCTCGACGTCTACACCGCCGCCGCCCGGCTGCTGGTCGGAAACCGGGAGCTGCCCGCGTTCACCTTCACCACCAACCCGCCGGCGCCGGTCGTGGGTGAGGCGACCGCGATCCGGCAGTACTGCGCCGCCGCTCACAGTCGCGCTGATGGTGAGCCGCCGATGCAGCAGCTCGCCCGCACGGCGATGAAGCGGCGCATGAAACACCGCGACCACTGATCCCCCGGCCGCTCCTTCGGGGACTCGGCTGGGTGCGGCACCGCGGGCTCGTTTGGGGGTGTCCGCGACACGAGGCCCCAGACGAGCTCCGCGCGTCCGGCCTGTCAGGTGCCTGGCCTGCCCAAACCTGCCCGTGGGCAGCCCTGAAAGCAAGATCAACCTATACAGACTCCCTACGGGACTCTCTCCACGGGGTGGACCCTCTATGCCGCAATCCCGCGCCGCCAGTCTGCTAGCCATCTATCCGCACATCACCAGCCGTGACCGCCGGCTGCTCCAACTCCTCGACGACCATCAGGTCCTCACCACCGACCAGATCCACCGCATGCTGTTCCATGCCCGCCGCACCTGCCAGATCCGCCTCGGTGAGCTGCACGGGCTGGGCCTGCTGGACCGGTTCCGGTTCGCCCGCGACGGCGGCGGCAGCTACCCGTGGCACTGGACACTCGGCCACAACGGGCACCGGTTCCAAGCCGCTGCCCACCAGCGGCCCGAACCCACCGTCCGGACGAGCCGGCAGAGCGTGCAGCGGCTGTCGGCGAATCCGCACCTAGCGCACCTGCTCACCGCGAACGAGTTCTTCGTCCAGCTCACCGCGTACGCCCGCCAGCACCCCGGAGTCCGGTTGGACCGGTGGTGGTCCGAGTCGCTGACAACCAAGCAGTTCCGAACTATCACCGCCGATGGGCACGGCCTGTGGAGCGTCGGCGACACCACGGTCGGGTTCTTCCTGGAAGCCGACACCGGCACCGAACCACTCGGCCGGGTGGTGGCCAAGCTCGACCGGTACGCCCAACTGATCCGCCGCGGCGGCCCCCGCTACCCGGTGCTGTTCTGGCTCGGCAGCGAACACCGCGAGGAACATCTCCACCGGCTCCTACCCGGCGAGCACGGCGACGTCCCGGTTGCGACCGCCACCCACACCAGCGACCCCGCCGACGCCGCCTGGCTGCCGGTCGGCGCCACTGGCCGGGTTCGGCTCGCCGAGCTGCCCAGCGACCACGGGCAGCCCCTGGCGGACAACCCGAACTACGACGACGGGGGGCTTCGTCTTCTGACAGACCCTGACTGCCGCACGGCGAGTTCTGGCACCGCAGGTCACAGGCATGATCGACATTCCTGACAGGGCTGGAGCTGTCAGGTCACGGGGCTACGGTGCAGCTTCGTCTTTGTTCTCACCACCGCCCGTCGTTTCCCCATCGGATCTGCCCGCGCCAGCGGGATCGCCCTCAGCCCACCCCTCGCGGTCGGCTCGTGATCCACGCCCGCGCCATCTCAGGGCAGCGTCCCGGTCCAGACGCCGCGAACCGGTGGCAGCACCCACCCCCCTCCATGTCCCGCCCTGACGCGAAGGAGCACCCAGCCATGCCCACGCTCACCCCGGTCACCGGCCAGGTTGTCACCGTCTGTTTCGCCACCGGCGACGACGCCGACTGGTTCGCCGCCAGCGAGAAGGTCAATGACCTCCTGCACGCCAACGGCACCCCGGCCCGCCGCTACCGCGTCCGCCACCGCCGCATCATCGGCTGGCTGACCCGGTTCATCGGCTACTACCTGCTCGACGCCGCCCGCCGCTTCGGCGCGGTCACCATGGCCGCCGGAGGCCGCAAGAGCCGCCTCGATCTGACCGGCACCGCCGCCAAGGCCGCCCACGACGCCGCGCTGCGCTGGCGTGCCTGGCACACCCACATCAACGCCACCACCAAGCCCGCCCGGCCCTGGGAGGACTACCTCGCCCAACACCACACCGACCCGGCCAAGGTCAGCCTGGCCGAAGCCCGCCGCCGCTTCGAGCAACAGCCCCGCGCCCTGGCGATGCTCGCCCACGGCGTCGACCCGTACGAGCTGTCCGTCTACCAGGCCGGCGAAGCCACCTACGTCGGTCTGCACTGGCGCATCGCCCTGATCGGCGACGCGCTGATCACCACCGACGGCCGACTCCTCGCCCCGACCAGCGACTCCGTCGCGGACCGGTTCCGCTTCCTGAACGAAGCCTGCGCCTACCTGCACGGCCTGCGCTCCAGCGCACGGCTGTGCGCCGTCGCCATCGCCTAGCCACCCCACCGCCTGAACACATCCGAAGACCGGCCGCAGTTCGCTGCGACCGGTCTTCGCCATGTCCACACACCCTCGTCCCTGAAGGAGATTCCCCCGTGTTTCTGACCGATCCGGCGCTGCGTCGCATCGCCGCCGACACCAACGACGTCCTTCCCGAGCACCTGTGGCGCCACGACACCGCCACCCTCGACCCCATCGGTGACCTCGCCCGCCTCCTACACACGACCGCCCGCGACTTCACTGACAGCACCACCAGCCTCGACCAGGCCCTCGCCCGAGTGAGCGTGCTCGCCGAGAAGGCCCGTCAAGGGCTGGCCGTCCGCGCCGACCTGCACGCGGCCGGCTACCACCAAGTCCTCACCGACGCGCTCACCGCCCGCGAGCGGCACACCGTCCTCGGAGCCGGGCTCATCACCACCTACCGCGCCTGGCGCAACCACCAGACGATCGGCGACGGCGATGAGCGGCACCTGCTCCTGCGACGCTGCGACCCGTCGCAGGGCGTGGCGACGCTGCGGCGCAAAGACCCGAGCACCTGGCAGGTGGTGCCCGACGCCGAGGCCGCCACCGCCTTCGACATCCCCTACCCCGATCGGGTGGTCGGCGAGGTCACCGAAACCGACCATGGGTGGACGCCGACGGCGTACACCGACCCGCAGCATCGCCAGACCACCTCCGTCATGGCGTACCCGCTGCCCGTGTGTGACGACCTCGCCTCGGCCTGCCGGTCACTGCTGCGCTGGTGGCACCTGCGCCACTCCGACGCGTGGCGAAGCCGCACCCCTGCCCAGCTCACCCCGGCCGAACTCGCGCACCTCGCCAGCTAGAAGCAGATCCATGCTGCTGCGGCGGCGCTACGTCGACCCCGGCGACAGCGTCCCTGCCCCACACCGACTCCTGCCACATCGGCAGCTCGCGGCGGACCAGCCGCGTACACGTCGATGAGTCCGACACCGAACTGGATCTGACGGTCGGCCCCAGACAGCTCCGCCTGTCCCACGCTGGCGCCGGAACTTACCACAGCCCTGCCCAGGGCAGGCTCTAAATCTCATCCTGCAGTCCGCGACCGACGAGCCCACCGCTCCCGCCATTGACCCCTCGGTCACACCCCCGAGGCCACCGGGCCGCAGCACCCAACACGGCAGGGCACCGCTTCACGCGCCTGCCGCGCAGACCGCTGCCCGCGACCCGGCACACGACCACCCGGCACCACACCGTGCCGGGCATCCACAACCCCACATTCCCAAGGAGAGGAACCTCATGGAAAACCTGTCCCTGACGCCTGCCACGCAGGCCGTCCTCGATGCCCTGACCGAACTCGGTCAGGGCAACCTCCACGAGCTGGCAGACCGCTCCGGCAAGGCCCGGTCAACCACCGACAAGGCGATCAAGACCCTGGCCAACACCGGACTGATCGTCGCGGTGGACACCGGGGCCGACCCGGCCGACGGCACCCCCACCCGGTGGACCCTGGCGACCCCGGCAGAGCCCACCGACGCCGCGCGCGACATCGGCGACCTCAGCAACGAGCACACGGCAGGCGCGGACGTAACCGACCCCACCGACCCGGACCTCGACAACGCAGCCGACAAGCCGGACACCGACGACACCGAGCAGGCCGACCAGCCCGGAACCGACGGCGACGGCGACGAGGAAACCGACCGAGACGCCGCGGCCAACGGCGCGGAGGAAGCCGCCGACCAGGACGTTAGCGACGAGGGCCCGGACGACGAGGACAACGGCGAGGACGACGAGGGTCGGACGGTCACCGTTTTGCAACCGACGCGCCCGGGTGACCGCAAGGTCATGGCCATCAAGGGCGTCCTGGCCGACTACAGCGACGACGGCGCGACGCTCGACGTGATCGTGGCCGAGAGCGGCATCGGTCACCCGACCGCCACCAGGCTGCTGACTGCCATGGAGCAGGCCGACGCCGCGCGCCGCCTGCCCGGCTCGCCAGAGCGGTGGATCCCGGGTCCGACCAAGGCCAGCGAGGTCGACCCGAACCCGGAGCCGCCCCGCTGCCCGCTGTGCTACCAGGTGATCCGTGGGGTGGCGACCACGCCGAGCGCCGCGGCGACCGTGCTGCCGTTGATCCGTCCGGACGGCACGCTGCATGTCGTCGGCCCGGACGGCGAGACCCACGTCGTCACCCTGCCCACCCGCACGCCTATCCGCGCGGCGGGCGTCGCCAGGAGCGTGGGCCGGCGCAGCGACGGGACCGTCAACGCCGACGGTAGCCAGCCGTTCGGCCGGGGCGAGCTGGAGAAGCTCACCCTCGACGTGCTGGCCGCCAACCCAGGCCGGGCGATGACCCCGCAGGACATCGCTACGGTGCTCGGCGGGCAGCTCGGGCGCATCGTCAGCAGCGGGGCCGTGCGCAACAACTGCACCAAGGCCGCCGCCGCCGGCCGCATCCTCTTGGTCTCAGACACGCCGCTGACCTTCACCTACCCGGCACAGGCCGAGAGCGGCAACGCCGCCCAGGCCGATGCGGTCAGCTGACACTCACGATCCCCAGCCCATCGCGGGGGCCGAGTCGTGCGCTCGGCCCCCGCGGCACATTGAGAGGAGAAACCGTGCCGCACGAACTGGAGACGTTCGCGGACGGAACGACCGCCTTCGCCAGCGCCCGCCTGTCGGCCTGGCACCAGCTGGGCACCGTCACCCAGGACACCATGAAGGCCGAGGAGATCATGGCCAACGCCCGCCTCGGCGACTGGGGCGTGCGCACCATCCGCACTGTCGGCATCGACGTCGTCGACGGGGTCGCGGTGCAGATCCCGGCCGATGACAAGCGGATGACCGTGCGCCGCAACCCGGTCACCGGCCACACCGAGTATCTGGGCATCGTCGGCACCGACTACACCGTGGTCCAGAACGAGCAGTGCGCCGAACTGCTGGATCGCCTCGTCGATCAGGTGGGCGGCGCCCACTTCGAAACCGCCGGCAGCCTGCGCCGCGGCAAGAGCGTGTTCGTAACCATGAAGCTCCCGGAGGCGATGGAGATCGCCGGGGTGGACCGAATGGACCTCTACCTGATCGGCACCACCTCGCACGACGGCACCGCCGCCCTGCGGGTGGACGCCAGCCCGATCCGGGTTGTCTGTGCCAACACCCAACGCGCCGCCTTCCGGCATGCGGTCGGGCACTACACCTTCCGGCACACCTCCAACGTCAACTCTCAGATCAGCCAGGCCCGCGAAGCGCTGGGCCTGATGTGGCGGTACATGGAGACCTTCGAGAAGGCCGCCGAGCGGATGCTGCAGACCGAGCTGACGATGCGCGAGTTCGAGAACGTGGTGGCGCAGGTGTGGCCGGTCAAGGACAACGCCTCCGAGCAGACCAAGAACAACGCCAAACAGCGGCTCGGCACCCTCAAGTACCTGATCCGCGAGGCCGACGCCCTCAAACCCATCACCGGCAGCCGGTGGGCCGGATACCAGGCCATCACCGAATACCTCGACCACTACCAGCCCGCCAAGGACGCCACCGCCCGCGCCACCCGGGTGCTCACCGGCAACGTCGGCGACCTGAAGCTCGCCGCCTTCGACCTGCTCAAGGTTTGACCACCCCCTCGTCCACGCCCCCGGGGCGGCGGTCACCGTGCCGCCGCCCCGGCCCGCACAGGGAAGAGACACGCCCCATGGCACAGCACAGCTTTGTGGGGGTCAGACCAGGCGGGCAGCCGATGAGCGCCCACATCCGCCACCCCCGCGACCTGCAGCAGGCAGTGTGCGGGCTGCCCGCCGCCGACGTTCGACGGTGGGAGACCGAGGAACCACCGCGCAGCACCTACACCTGCGAGGACTGCTACAGCCTGCTCCCGGAAGCTCAACGCCCCGACGACGCGAACCACCCGCCAGGAGACGCCACGCTCATCGCCACGCTGCGGCGCATCGTCGCCGACCGCCAGTACGCCAAGATCGACGGGGTCCTCGTGGACGTATGGTCGGCCGCCGCCACGGTCGTGATCTGGGACCGCCTCGCCGACAACCAGCGGCAGCGGCTGCTGGCCCTACCGTCACACGAGCTGATCCTCCGCTGCGTCGCGATCTACACCCGCCTCACCAGGCACGGGGGTCGCCAGTGACCGGCCTTCGACAACCCAGTGGTTCCACTTCGGCCCGTGGCTGTTCTCGATCGACGCCGCCGAAGCGCTGATCGCCACCACGCCCCGCGACGGTCCCTCGACGTCATGACCTGGGCTACCGCCTACGGCCTGACCGGGCTCGACGAGCCGCACCAGGTCAACCTCATCGGCCCGACCAGCACCGGCCTCAACCGCGCCTACGCGATGACCACCGACTTGACCAAGCCCCTGGTCGTCGCCCACCTCGACGTCACCGGGCACCCACCCAGCCCGCTGCTCATCGACGGCACACACCGGCTCTACCGCGCCTGGCGCGAGCACCTACCGCGGTTACCCGCCTACCTGCTCACCGCCGACGAAACCCGCCAGATCCAGGACATCACGCTCCTCGGACCCGGCCGGACCTCCATCGCACCGCCAGCCTGAACGGCGGCCTTGACACCACCCCCTTACCGCGTACGCCTCGGACGCCGGCCACCGTGCACGGCGGCCGAGGCGTACGCGCATCCACTCTCGGGAGAACCCCGTGGCCTACACGCAACCGTGGCAGAGGGTCTGCGACTGCCGCTGCCTCGTCAACCTCCACCTGCCGCGCACCACCTACACCGAGCCCGACTGCGCCTGCACCATCACCTGCGCCACCCAGCCCCTCACCCTGCTGGCCGACCCGTGGGGCTGCGCACTCTTCCTCGACCACGGCGGCGACCTCTGGCACGTCCCCGCCATGGCCAACGGCACCTGGGACTGGGCAAGCGCCGCAGAAATCGGCAGCCGCCACGACTTGTACGACGCCAGCCGCCTCCTCGAGCACCTGCTACGCCAAGCCGCCCAGGTACTCCACACACCCATCACCTGACCGCGCCGTCCAAAGTGGCCGATCACACGGGCGGCCCACAGCCCTTGTGCGTTTCACGACCCGAGAAGACAGCGATGTCGCACTACCGCAGCGCCCTCGAGCGCGACTGCACTGCCGCTGCCCGCTTCACCGTGGCCAGCCGCGCTCGGCCTACAACGACCCCGGGCCGTCCCTGCCTGGCCACCTACGCCAGCCAGCCCATGCCCCGTTCGCCCCACAGATCAACGGCGCCCTGTTCCTCGCCTACTCCGGGATGCCCTGACACGCCCCGGCCTCGAGACCGACCAATGGGACTGGCGCGACGCCACCCGGACGACGTCGGCCACCCGCTGTTCGAGACCGCCGATCGCCGACTTCCTCCGCGACACCACGCCGGGTTGCTGCCGCTCATCCCCGCCTGTAACCCGAAGGACCGCTGTACCTCCGCCGGCCGCACCGCGCGGACACCGGCCTTTTTCTGTTGTCAACGGAAGGTAATCACCACATGACCAAAGCGATCATCGGTGTCGTCACCGTCGTCATCGTCGCCTGCTTCGGACTGCCCATGCTCCTGCTGTCGGCCGTCATGGGTGGCGGCTCCGGCGGGTGCGGCATCGCCGCCCCGCCCCCCATACGCCCCTCCGGACAGCCACCTGGCGGCAGAACCTGGGACACCGAACAGCTGGAAATGGCCGCCACCATCATCGACGTCGGGGTCGCTAAAGGTGTACCCCGCTGGGGCTGGGTCGTCGCCGTTGCCACCGCCATGCAGGAATCCGGCCTGCGGAACCTGCCACACCTCGGCGACCGCAACGACCACGACTCCATCGGCGTGTTCCAGCAGCGCCCGAGCCAGGGCTGGGGCACCGTTGCGCAACTGTCCGAGCCCGCCTACCAGGCGGGCACGTTCTTCGACAAGCTCCTCACCGTTCCCGGCTGGGAGTCGATGCCGCTCGCCCAGGCTGCCCAAGCGGTCCAGGTCTCGGCCTTTCCCGACGCGTACGCGAAGTGGACCGACGACGCCCTGCACTTGGTGGAGCAGCTAACCAGCACTCTCGCGGACTGCGCCACCGATGCGCTCTCCGCCCTCCCGGATGGGTTCGCGTTACCCGCTAACACCCCGCCAGCCGTGGCAACCGCCATCGTCTGGGCTGTCAACCAGCTCGGCACCCCGTATCACTTCGGCGGATCATGCACCGACCCTCACTCCGGCGACCCCGACAAACAGTGCGACTGCTCGTCCCTCATGCAGTCGGCGTACCGGGCAGCCGGTATCTCCATCCCCCGCGTCACCACCGACCAGGCCAACGCCGGGAAGCCGGTGGCCTACCCAGCGCTCCTGCTGCCCGGCGACCTCATCCTCATCCCCGGCAGCGAAGGCACGATGGCCAACCCGCGCCACGTCGGCATGTACCTCGGTGATGGGCTCATCATCCAAGCCCCGAAGACCGGCGACGTCGTCAAGATCACTCGGCTGAGTCGTTGGATCACCCGGATCGCAGCAATTCGCCGCATCGTTAAAGGTTAATTATTGCATCTGATACAACATTCGGGCCGTTCAAGAACTGAGGCGCAGCAAGGCTTTCCCGCAGTAGAGAGTACCTAGTTCGTGGGACCTTACCTGCGGAGATGCTGTCTGATCTCACATTGTTGCGTTGGATGCAACGAGGTGATGAGCGTGCCTCCACCCCCTCCGCCGCCCGGCGGCGGCTGTCGCTAGTGCTGGCAAGCCGGACGCTGTAGGGCCTTGGTGAGCTGCTGCTGCAGCGCGGTGAGGCGGCCCGCCTTGGGTTTCTTGAACGCTACGGTGATCGTGTTGGACTCACCCTCGTAACCCAGATCGCCCAGCGCGCGCAGGTCATCGCCGGCTTGGACGAGGCTCGGCAGGATCTCGGTGTGGGCAGGTAGCGCGCTGGTGTCGTAGCTCCCAGCGGGACCGCACCTGCGAGGTAAAGATCGACTAGCCGTCCGGGACGGTGATCACCTGGATGTTGCCGTCATGGTTGTCGCGCTTGCCCGACCGCCACAAATCCGTGCCAGGGGTGCGGCAGCGGTCGGTCTCGACCAGTATCCAGTCGTTGTTCGCGTGGCTGTACCCGGCCGCCTTCGCGGCCAGCAGCGTCCGCACAGCCCAGGTGATCGGGCATGTGAGCAAGGTGCGGGGTGATCGGGTCGGCCCAAGCACCTGCAGCCGATCGCTGAGCACGGTTATAAGGGCGGCGGCGGCGCCAGCCTCGCCCCGCCTGAAGACGAATGCACTGCGCGGGCGGAGAACCAGGTACGTTGCATTCGGTCACGAGCACCAGGCTGCTACCGGAGAGAGCCACGGACGGATCGCTTAGCCACCGCCGTGCAGAGAGTTGGGATGCGGCAGTTGGCGAACGGCGGCCCTCGCCGCAGTCGTCGCCTTGCTCACGGAACGAGAAGGGCCCCCAAAGCGTGGATATCGTGTCGTACAACCCGGGTCACGACGGAGCCGTCGTTCACCTTCGCGACGGTTACCTCGTCTCCTCTGTTGAAGCGGAGAAGGACTCCAACTACCGGTACACCCCGGTCTCCAGTCGCGACCTGCTCGACGCCTTCGGACGGCTAGAGCAAGTGCCCGACGTGATGTGCACTGGGGGTTGGTGGCCGCGTGAGGCGCGCCCGACCGGGCCACCGCCCCACGTTGGGTATCGCGGCATCGTTAAAGATGAGATAACTGTGGAACATCGCCGCCTGCTCGGCAAGTCGATTCCGTTTTTCTCCTCTTCTCACGAGAGGTCGCACCTGCTTTGCGGATTTGGTATGTCACCCTTTCCCCAGGGCTCGCCTTGCTACGCGCTGGTGTGGGAGGGGGCGATCGGCGCGTTCTATGAGATCGATTCAGACATGAACATAACATTGATCGCCGACGTGATGAACGAGCCAGGAAACCGCTATGCCTCAATCTACGGATTGGCGGATCCGACCTTTCCCAAGAATGCGCCGTTTTCCCGCTTCTCGGATGCGGGCAAGTTGATGGCGCTCGCCTCCTTCTCAATAAGGGGCACACCCACCGCCGAAGAGGAAGATCTGATGGCCTTCCTTCTATCTTCGGAACACGTTCGGCTCGACCTCTACGACCGACTGGAGTCTTCCGCGTACTACAACGTAGGCACGGATGACACAGAGTTCCGCAACTTCGCGGGCATCTTTAGCGACAGAATATTCGACACCTTCTATCGCTTCGCTAAAACGAATCTGCGCAAGAACCTGCCTTTGGTCATCGCTGGAGGTTGCGGCCTGAACTGTGACTGGAACTCGAAGTGGAGGGAAGCCGGCATATTCTCCGAGGTCTTCGTGCCACCCGTTGCCAACGACTCCGGTTCGGCAATCGGGACGGCGATTGACGCTCAACTTCACTTCACCGGCGACGCGAAGATCAAATGGGACGTCTATTCCGGACTGCCGTTCAGGATGGACTCACCCGTCGCCGCCGGTCGCTACGACGTCCGAGACGCGAGTTACGAGGACGTCGCCCACATGCTAAGTAGCGGCCTAATCCTTGGCTGGGTCAACGGCCGGTACGAGATCGGCCCTCGCGCCTTGGGCAATAGGTCCATCCTCGCCGCGCCTTTCGATGACAGCACGAGGGTGCGCCTGAACGAGATCAAGCAGCGCGAGCAGTTCCGGCCAATCGCGCCTGTCTGCCTAGAAGATGATGCGGCGCGGTGGTTCGGCTGTGATCGCGAAAGCCCGTTCATGCTGTACACCTACCGAGCCAACACGGACGCGCTGGCGGCAGTAACGCACGTAAACGGCACGGCCCGGCTCCAAACCGTAAGCCCGAGTACGAACGTCCAACTCTACGAGCTGCTCCTTGCCTTCAAGGCACGCACCGGATACGGAGTCCTGTGCAACACATCTCTCAACTTCAACGGGAAGGGGTTCATCAACAACCTGTCGGACCTCGATACCTACACGGCAGATCATGAACTGGACGGTTTCGTCGTCGAGGGGCGTGCGTATCTCCGCCGGAGTTCCGAGCGCTACACGGCATATCGGAAAGATGGGGGTCGGTGAGACCGACGAGGCGCGACACGGAGAAACCGTTGATTGCTCCAGCACCGGACGCTCCGGTAACACACGGCCCTCGGCAAGGAACCTCGGCAACTTCGTATCCGCCAGGCTTCGAAGAGGACGACCGTATGCGTTCTGACTTCATTCGAGACTTGACATTGCGGCAGCTACGAAGCCCCCGATCATCTTCAAGATCCAGGTACGGAGATCGTACAGGGTCTATACCCCAAACTCTGGTGCGGTTTTGGCACGACCCGTGCGACGTACCGCCGGACGTCCGTAAGTGCCTGGAGACTTGGGATGCGCTGCGCGACGAAGGTTTCTCGTTCCGGATGTTCGGCGACGCCTCGGCAGCGGTCTACATCGAGGAGCGGTATGGCCCGCGGGAGCTTGCCGCGTTTGCCCGATGCAGGCATCCCGCAATGCGCAGCGACTATCTACGCATGTGCTTCGTGCTCGCCGAGGGCGGCCTGTACGTCGACGCAGACGATGTGCTGCTTGGCGACGGCTGGAACGACGTCTTCCGCGACGGAACGCTAAAGGTCCACCCGCTGTGTTATGACGTGACTGCCGGCGGCATGGTGCCAGGGTCTGAACTGCGGAGAATCGACTTGCCGATTGACGGTCGCATCTTCTACGTCAACAACAACCCGATCGCTGCCCCACCCGGTCATCCAGTCCTGCGGCGGGCGCTCGCGCGTGCGACCGACACCCTGCTTGGGGACGAGCCAGCGCCGGAGATTCAGGCGACCACCGGTCCCGGGAACCTCACCGCCGCCCTAGCAGCGCACGCCCGCGAGTCGCAGATCAGCGGCACCATGCCGGACTTCGAGTTGCTCCTCGACTGGGAGGAAGTCGCGGAGCCGTGCTGGGACCTCGCATATCGCAGCGACGCCCGCAACTGGCGCAACATGGACAACTGACGAGGCCCTCAATGAACATCAACAACTTGATCAGTCCAATGCGAGCGCTCGCGTTCCGAGCCTGGCGCTCCTTGATTGCTTTCATCCCGGGTGGTCGAGTTCGGGCCTTCGGTCAAGGCACAGACCAGATTGGTGCGATCATGGTCGTCAATCTGGACAGGCAGCCGAGGCGATGGCGGCGCGTGACAAAGGAGCTAGGCCGGTTCCGGACATCCGAAGGCATTCCGTTGACGTCGATCACACGGCGACTCGCAGCAGTCGATGCGCGGGACGGACGCGCCGTAGCGGCGACCGTTGACGTGGACGTGATGTATCGAATCGGCGATCAGTTGCACGTGCAACCCGACGCCCGACTGGCAGAGTGTTTCGCCGAGGATGAGCCGGTGCGGATGTCGCGGCAAGAAGTGGCGGTGGCGCGGTCGCACGTGGAGGTCTGGAAGGCTGTCGCGAACGGGACCGAGGACTACGTTCTCGTGCTGGAAGACGACGTCTGGTTCAAGCCTGGCGCCCCAGCTGCCATCGATCGCGGCTGGCGCGCCGCCCTCGACCGGTGCACAGCCGAAGGTGGACCGAAGCTGCTCTACCTTTCGTACTCTGACGCCGGCGGAACCGCGGCGCGCGACGATGCTTGCGACGTCCTCTTTCGACCGTCACGCGGCCTGTGGTTCCTCTCGGGTTACGTACTCTCGCGCAAGGGAGCCGCCGCGCTCCTTCGCGCAATGCCCGTGGTCGGACCCGTCGACCTATGGATGAACTACCGGTTCGCAGAACTCGGTGCGCTGGCACTCACTTCGCCAGCGATCGCGCAGAGGCCCGACGGAGCGTCGGACAATGCCTACTCCATCCTGCCCTACCTGGCCCGCGCTGGGATCGTCGATTCGGAGCACGGAGCCAAGCCTCCTGGCCAATCGCGCACCGGTCTAGTGCTGGCGTGGACCGGGGGCGGGGAGCGAGAAAGCCTTGCCATGGCGCTGTCGATGCTCGGGCTACGCGTCCGCGCGTTCGACGGCGATGAGGAACCGATGCAGGAGCCAGAGCTGAAGGAAGTACTGAAGACCTTCGACGCCCTCGTTGATGCTCCGCTCGTGCCCGCTGCGCTAGCCGCTGCTGTGGCGAACGAGCGCTCGGTTATCCTCCTGGAGGCGGACGCGCCGACACCTGCAGGTTTGGAGCTGGACCGGCTGCCGCCGTCGCGGTCGGTGGTTCTGGCGCCCCGTGATCCCTTAGGTGGATCCTGGGGAGTCCTCTGTGGCGTGTTGGACCTTGTCGAGCCCGTTGAACCCTTCCCGGCTGGAGCTCCGCGAGCTTTCCGCCTATTCCGAGACCAACGCCCGACTGCACGACTCGCGCCCGCTGCGCGGCGACCGCGCGAGAACCTCGCGATGGACGACTCGCCCTGGGTCCTTCCTGCGTCGAGCGGATGGCGGCCGACGCAGAACGTGTGCCCTTCCGTGCGCACGGCGGGCCCCGCCATCGCCGAAGCCTCCATGACAGAGGCGTCCGCATCGTTCCCTGGTCTTATTGAGACTTTTCCGGGCAACCTGGCGTCGTTCGCCCAAGAAGGTCTTCAACACACCGACGAGGGTGCGCAACTAGTGATCGACGCTATGCAAAGCGGACTGCGTCCGTACCGGTCGGGGGCCTTCGCATCCGTACGCTCGTTCCCGCATGGGCGCTTCGAGGCAGAAATAAGGGCAGCACCAGGCCCGGGGCTGATTACCGGATTCTTCCTGCATCGCGACACACCACGGCAGGAGATCGACATCGAGTTCGCGGGTGCCGATCCCCGGCGATTGCTGGTCAACGTGTATTTCAATCCTGGCGACGACGGTACCGCCATGGGCTTCGGATACCGTGGCTCGCCCTGTCGGATCGACCTCGGCTTCGACGCCACCGCAGACTTCCATCGATACGCCATCGACTGGCGCCCAGACCGGGTGACTTGGCTGGTAGACGGCAGGGTCGTCCACGAGCGTGTCGGCTGGGACCCGACACCGATCCCTCACCTGAACATGCGCGTTCATGCCAACCTGTGGGCACCCCGCTCCGAGGAACTCGCCGGACGCATTGACGAGCGCAAGCTACCCGCCGCCGCTGCCTTCAGGAACGTGCTGGTGACCGAGTGAGCCATTCAGCGTAACGGCGGATGGCGCTCTTGGTAGCCGGTGGTGCGGCGACACGTTCAGTATCCGGGCTGTGATTGGTGGTGGCCTCAACGCTGCTTTCGCCACTCTGGCGGTGGTGGCCGGTCATCACGCGTTCTGCCCGCCCCCGACGTCGTGGCATGGCTGACGCTGCACACTGCCAACGTCCGAGAACTCGCTTGGTGACCCCCGGTGCGCTGAAGGGGTCGAGCACCTCG
Source organism: Micromonospora echinaurantiaca (assembly GCF_900090235.1). NCBI lineage: Bacteria > Bacillati > Actinomycetota > Actinomycetes > Micromonosporales > Micromonosporaceae > Micromonospora > Micromonospora echinaurantiaca. Next base: position 3,782,999 of record NZ_LT607750.1, read on the forward strand.
CCTCCGCTGGGTTTCGAGGCAGGGTGGAATACGGCCTAGTTCGCATTCAGGTACTCCGCCAGTTGCCCAGTAATCGGCGTACGTTCTCGGCCTCGACTCCGCTTGGCGCTCAGTCGCAATGCCAGAATCGCGGCGAGTGGATCGCGGCTAGATGAGTGGGTTCACCCTCACGCGAGGACAGTCAGCCCCATGTACGCCGGGTTCGGATGGGGGAAATGGATGGAGCCCGAGGCCACGGTCATCGTCTCGGCCCGGGTCAGCACCGTGCCGTCGGCGGGGTCGAGGATCAGCCATTCCTCCTCGACGTCGCGCCCCGCCCGATTACGGATGTGGGCCCACAGGAGCTTGCCGTCCGAGGAGAAGGCCACCGAGCCGCTGTCCGCGTGACCGTGGTGGTAGTCATCGGCATACTCGGAGAACGAGGCATGGGCCTCGGTGCACACGGCGGCGGACCAGCAACCGTGCCGGATCTCCCACCGTACGGCGCCGGTCGAATCCACGGCTCGTAACGCGTGGACGCCAGCGAACACGGCGAGATCACCCGTGGGAGAGACCGTTACCGAGCCGTACCGGCGTGGCCAGGGCGCGGGGAAGCGGACCCCTGTCCCCTCCCCGTCCAGGTCGCGGACGGCCAGCTCGGTGTCCCCACGCTGCGCCAGCAGCCTGCGTCCGGGCCAGTGCAGCATCTGCGGGGCGTCCGCCGACGCAGAGTCGAGCGGAGCGGCCACCGTAGCGACAAGACGAGCAAAGGTCACGGAATCCTCCGACGCGCGTGGGACGCAAAACAGGGAACCTGGAAGCGTCCACCATATGGGGAAAGACCGGCGGCATCGGGGGGTGTCCCTATGGGTTTCGTCAAGTGGGGACGGGGGTTGTCGGGCGTGGTTGGTAGGGGATCTTGTCGCGGAGCATGGCGAACAGGACGTCGCAGCGGCGTCGGGCGAGGCAGATGAGGGCGGCGTTGTGGCGTTTGCCTTCGGCTCGTTTGCGGTCGTAGTAGGCGCGGCTGACTGGGTCGGCCAGGGCGGCGAACGCGGCGAGGAAGAAGGCGCGTTTGAGCTGCTTGTTGCCGCCTCGGGGTGGGTGTTCGCCGCGGATGCTGCTGCCGGAACGGCGGGTGACGGGGGCCAGCCCGGCGTAGGCGGCAAGGTGTCCGGGGGTGGGGAAGGCTGTGGCGTCGCCGACTTCGAGGAGGATCCGGGCGGCGGTCCTGACGCCGATGCCGGGCATCGACGTCAGGACCTCGGCAAGAGGGTGCGCATCAAGCATCCTGTCGACTTCGACGGCGACCTGGTCACGTTGACGCAGCACCTCGCGGAGGCTGTCGGCCAGCCGGGGCAGGATCGTCTCCGCCGCTTGGGTGCCGGGAACGGTGACGGTTTGCTCGTCGAGTGCGGTCATGATCTGCTCGACGAGCCGTTGGCCCATGCGGGGCGCGTGCACCGCGGCGATCGAGGCCAGTTTGCGCCGGCCGGCCTTGCGCAGCCCGGCCGGGCCGCCGCAGCGCGACAGCAGTTCCAGCACGGCCTTGTGCTGCACCTTCGGGCCGAGGACGCGTTCCAGGCCGGGGTGGATCTGGGTCAGCAGGCCCCGGATCCGGTTCGCGATGCGGGTTGCCTCGCCGGCGAGGTCGTCGTCAAAGCCGGCCAGGACTTCCAGCTCGGCCAGGGTCTCGTCGCCGGTGTCGACCCGCCTCAGGGTGTGCGGCAGGGTGCGAGCCGCGTCGGCGATGACGTAGGCGTCGCGGGCGTCGGTCTTCGCGGCACCGGGATGCAGGTCAGCGATCCGCCGCATGGCCAGTCCCGGCAGGTAGGCCACCTGATGACCACACGCCCGGGCAACCGCGATCGGCAGGGCGCCGATCGAGGCCGGCTGGTCGACCACCACCAGGACCCGGCCGTGACGGCCGAGTTTGTCGAACAGCTGCCGCAGCCGGGCCTCGGTGTTCGGCAGCGGCCCGTCGTGCAGCCGCTTGCCATCCGGAGCCAACCCCACCGCGTGGTGATCACCCTTGCCGACGTCCAACCCGAGGAACACGCCGTAGTCGCCGTGCACCCCACGCCCTCCTCACCCACGCCACCTACCTCGGCCGCTGGTCCAGGCGTCGGACTGCCGGCAGCCACGTTACGAAGAGACCTACCCGCAGGGTGGCCGTGTCCCTATCAGCGGTCCGCCGACGCCACCCGACCCGGCGACAACACCCCCCGGATCATCCGCACGACAGGGGCAGTAAGTCATACCGGGCCGGGCGACCAAGGGCCCCGGCCGGGGACGATCAAAAAGGTAACGGGGGCGACAAGGCGACCGGGGGGTCGACGGGCTCCGACCGGCTCCAGACGCGCTCACATCGGTTACTTGTTTCATTGACCTGCGACCGTCACCCGGCCAGGCTTCGGTCGAGGCGCCCGGGCTGTCGCTCTCATTTCGGCTGCCCACGTTGGTCGTGCGGCTCTCATTTGGCCTGCGCGGCCCGGGCGTTGCCCCAGGGCGGGGAGAGGCTCAAGAGGGGTTTGCTCGGCTCGAAGTAGCGTTGCCCTCCCGGCTCGACAACCCAGGTGGATCGAGCATCGGAGGACCTGTTGAGCGTCGCACCGGATCGCGTGGTCATCGGGATGGACCCGCATAAGCGTTCCGCCACGATCGAGGTCATGGCCGGCGACGAGACCGTCGTCGGGGCGGGCCGGTTCGACACCGGCCGGGACGGCTACGCGGCGATGAGGAAGTACGCCAGGCAATGGCCGCACCGGGTCTGGGCGATCGAGGGCTGCCAGGACATCGGCCGGCACATCGCCAACCGACTGCTCGCCGATGGCGAACAGGTCGTCGACGTGCCACCGAAGCTGTCCGCCCGGGCGCGGGTGTTCGCCACCGGGCAGGGCCGCAAGACCGACGCCACGGACGCGCACTCCGTGGCGCTGGTCGGCACCCGGATGGCCGGACTGCGCCCGGTCGTCAACGACGAACAGCTCGCCCTGCTGCGGATTCTGGTCGACCGGCGCCGCTCCCTCGGTGAGGACCACACCAGGATGGTCTCCCAGCTGCACCAGCTGCTGCTGGAACTGATCCCCGGCGGAGCGACGAAGAGCCTGTCCGCCGCCCAGGCCAAGCACTGCTGGCCACAGTCAGACCCCGTGACGCGGTCGGCAAAACCCGACGCCGGGTGGCCGCGGAGCTGATCAGCGACCTCGAACGGGTCTACCAACGCTCCAAAGACGCCGACAAGGAACTCAAGGAACTGGTGGCCTCCACCGGCACCACACTGATGGACCTGCACGGCATCGGACCATCCGGCGCCGCCCGGCTGCTGGTCGAGGCCGGCGACATCACCCGCTTCCCCAACCGGGCCCACTTCGCCTCCTGGAACGGCACCGCCCCCATCGACGCCTCCTCTGGCGATCAGGTTCGACACCGGCTCTCCCGCGCCGGCAACCGGCAAATCAACCGCGTGCTGCACACCATGGCCACCGTCCAGCTGCGCAACCCCACCAAAGGACGCGCCTACTTTGACCGGAAGAAGACCTCCGGCAAGACATCCATGGAAGTCATGCGCGCGCTCAAACGACGCCTGTCCGACATCGTCTACCGGCGCATGATCAACGACGCCGCAGCCGCCATGGCGGCGGGCCCGGGAGGACACCGGGGAACGACTACAGACTCCAGCGTGACCAGCTCGCATCCCCAAGCCGGCTCTTCGGAGAAGTCACTTCCCGGACCCGCCGACACCAGCTTAAAACCCCACTCCTGGCGGTGTCTTGACACCGAGGGGAGCCAGATCCGGATACCGAGCTGTGGCAGGCCGTCGATGCGCCGCGCGCCCGCCCTAAGGAGTGGCGGCCCCGCGGGCCGCCCACCGCGGTCATGGCTGTCCGCCGCTGTTGGTCTCTGCCCGTCCCTCCGAGATCGTGTCAGCCTGTGGCTGGCTCCGCGCCGGAGGCAGTGGTGCTCACTTCTTGGCAGGGTTGCTCCGAAGCCGGCTGGCGAGTGTGATGGTTGCTTCCTGGGGTTCGGCGTCGAGGTCGGCCAGGGCTTTGGTCAGGGCACGCAGGAGGGTGCGGATGCCGTCGGCGTCGCCGAGGGCGTGGCGGACGTGCATGGCGCGTGTGTAGAGGGCTTCGTTGTAGCGGTCCAGCCCGATGGCCTTGTCGAGTAAGTCGGATGCGCCCTGTGGGTCAGTGTCGACGAGGTCGTCTGCCAGCAGCAGGTGGGCTTCGATGCCCCACCGGCGCACGGTTTCCCGGTGCGGCTGGAGCCATTCGTAGTCTTGGCCGTCTGCCAGTGGTGCTGTGTAGAGGTCGCAGGCGGCGGTGAGCAGTTCGCGGCGGCGAGGGCCGGTGGCGATGGTGGCCGTACGCAGCAGGTCGCGGAGGGTCCAGACGTCGACGTCGACGGTGGTTGGGTCGAGGCGGTAGCGTCCGGCGCTCTTGACGACGTAGGCGTTTTTCGCGTCGAAGGTGCTGGCTCGGCCGAGTACGTGTCGTAGGTTGCTGGCGTTGGTGTGCACGCGTTGGTCGGCTTGGCTGATGCGGGCGTCGGGTTCGAGGTATTCGCCGATCTCGCGGGTGGTGACTCCGTCGGGGTGGCAGGCCAGGAACACGGCGAGTTCGAGGGCTTTGGCGCGCAGTGGCCGGCCGGGCTGGCTGATGTCTTCGATCCGTGGAGGCCCGAGCACCCGCAGTCGTGCCTTGCCGATGGCGGTGGTCTGAGCAGGTGAGGCGAGCGGTATGTGCTGTCCGGAAGGCTCGGTGCCGTTCCGACTCTGCTGTAGTGGCACGGCCGCGCGGGATTCCTGGGATGACGCGAGAGCGCTTCGTTCGCCGGTCTGCGCCTCTCGCAGGGTGTTGAGGATCTGGAGCGCGGTGATGGCGTCGAGCACGGGCAGGCGTGATGGGATGGGCTCCGTCGCCGTCCCGGATGCGAGTGTGGTGTGGCCGTGCGGGGTGACGTCAACGGTGGCGCCATGGTGCCACTCGCCGAGCAGGAGGGCGGACACGCCGAGGTCGGCGCCGAGGGTAAGAGCGGTCTTCGCGCGCATCTGCGCACCGGGGGGTGGGGTCTGGGTGATGAGCATGACCGGTGGCAGCCTTTCCTCGTCGAGGGCTTGCCGGCGCAGGTCGTCCAGGTCGGTCACGGTGTGCTCGTCGAGGATGCGGCTGCGGTGCAGTAGCCGGGCCTCGATCGCCGTGAGCGCGTCATCGACACCGTCGGCGACATGCAGCCGCGGCCATGGTTGGAGAGCTGTCGCGTCGGGGCCGAGGAGTGCGATGAGGGTGGTGTCGTCGATCACGACTACCCCGCGCGTGTCGGGGTGGTGCGGGCCGCCGGTGGCCAGGACTGCGACGAGGGCAGCGCGGGCGACGGCGTGGCTGCCGTCGCCGGTGATGCCGGTTGCGCCGGGCGGCAACGACCCGAGCTCGGGTACATAGGCGGGTGACTCGCTGCCGTCGTCGCCTAGGTTCGGTTCGGTGCGTTGTTGGGCGGCTAGGGCGCGGCGGATCTGGACCACCGGTGTAGGTAGCTCGGTTGGCGGGTCCTCGTCGGGGTCGCCGGTGTAGCGACGGCGGCGTTGGAGCCAGACCATTGCCGCGGCAGCGCTGATGGCGGCAGCGAGTGACCACGGCAGCCAGGTGGAGGGTGACAGCTGCAGACCGTGTCCATCCGTCCTCGGCATGGGATGGGGTGTGTCGGTGGCGGTCGGTGAGACTGGCAGTGGGGCTTGGCTGGTGGTCGTTGGCGAGGAGGCCGGCGACACTGCCGAGGTGCTCGGGGCTGCCGAAGGCTGCGTGGCCGCCGGTGGCGGCACAGCGGGATCGGTCGGCTCCGGGGCGACGCTCGGCGATGAGGGCGGTGTCATCGGCTGGTCGGACGGTGGCTTGGGTGGTCGCGGGGGTTCGGCGGCGTTCGGAGGGCGGGCGTCGATGGGTAGGCGAAGTTCCCAGCCGGGGTAGATGAGATCGCAGTCGCGCAGGGTGCCGCCGACGCCGGGGAAGTGGCGGTGCTTGTTCAGGCGGCAGATCTCCGGCCATCGGTTCGCGTCGCCAAGCCATTCGTTGGCGATTTTGGACAGGGTGTCGTGTCGCTCAACGGTGTAGTGGTAGCGCTGGTTGGCGACCTGGATGATGGCGGCCCCGCGGGCGGTGGCTTGCCGGGGAATGTCGGCGTGGTCGGTGGCGGCGGCGGGCGTGGTCGGCTGATCGCGGTTCGCCGTGTGGTCGACGGAGCCGGCGGAGGTGACAGCGATCGCGGCGGTACCGGCCAGGCCGAAGACGAGCCGGTGAAGGGGGGCCGGGAGCCTGAGGACGGGGATGCGCCACCGGGTCACCGCGGCGAGGATCTCGGCGAGCAGGAGCAGCGCGAACACGCCCCACAGCAGCCACAGGGCCCACAATGCGACGCCGGTGAGGACAGCGGGGGTGAATCGGCCGCTGGAGCGGGCGAACCAGTCAGGGATCTCCGAGGAGTGTGGCAGCCGCCGCAGGGGGTTCCCGCCGGCCATCCACAGCAGTGCCGGTGCCGCGGCCAGGAGGATGCCGGCACTGAGGACAGCCCGCGCGGCGCTGGCCAGGGAACGCGACAGCGGCACAGCGCGCCGGTGCGGGTCTTGCGGAGGGTGGATGGTGGCTCGCGCGCCGTACTCGGCGAGTTTGTCGCCTCTGTCCGGTGGCGTATGCGGCACCTGTCCCTCCTCCACGATTGGGTCCTCGTCCCGCATACACGATCTTCGGTATGTCCAGCTATCCCGGCGAGAAGGATTCTCACCATCCGCACACATACGATCACGCAGAGGGGGTCGGAATTGAAGCTGCTCGCCCCGGCGGGCGAGACTGCGCCTCATGCCAAGCGGGGGCGTCAGGTTGTCCGTGGATCTCAGTTCGTCGGCCATCGCCGCGACGGTCAGTTGGCAGAGCGTACGGGTTCCCGTTCTCATCGACGGTCGACTCGTCATGCCACCCGGCGTCGTCATAGGCCCTGCAGGTCAGGTGTACGTCGGCCTCGAAACGGCGGCCGTAAGGCCCCTGCCGGCGGACCACCGTGTCGTCGACAACCCGACCGACCTACTCGGCAAGCCCACGCAGCCCGCCGATGCGGCCGATCCCCTCGACGCCGTGGGGCTGCTCGCCACCATGCTGCGGCACATCGCCCACTACGCTGCTCACCACGTCAGCGAGCCAATCACCGAGCTCACCGTGACCATTCCAGCGAGCTGGGGGCCACGTCGTCGGGGACAGCTAGCCGAAGCGGCCACCCGATCCGGGCTACCGTCTCCCACCCTGGTCACCGCGCCCGCCGCCCTGGCCTCCTACGCCCAGACGCTCGGTCTCACGGCGCCCGAAGCCTCGTGCCTTCTCGTCTGCCAGGCCGACCGCCATCCCCCGGCCCTCACCGTCCTCCAGACGGTCGCCGATGGCTACCGCGAACTGGCGACGCAGCAGATCGAGCTTGCCCACGACCTCGACGACCTCATGACCCGCCGCGTCGTTCAGACGGCAACCGCTGACAACGACCCGCTGCGAGCGGCGATCAGCCAGCCCGGCGACGCCGAAGCAGACGGACGTGACGCCCTCTTGGAGGCCGTCCGCACCGCACGGCATCTGCTTGCCACACAGGATCGGGCACCGGTCCTGCTGCCCGCGCCCCGCCAGCCCGCGGTCATCACCCGCGACGACGTCTCGATCGCCGCGCAGCCCCTCCTCGATCAGGTACCCAAGGCAGTCGGCGAACTCCTCGACACGGCTGACGTGGACAAGCAGCACCTCGCCGGCGTCGTGTTGAGGTCAGCTCACGGTCTGCCGGGGCTGGCGGACCGCCTCGCCGCAGCTACCGGCACCGTGCCGACTCTCATCGACCAGTCCCATGCCCTCGCCGACGGGGCCCTGCACCTCACCGCCACCCACCGGCCGGCGCCCCGTGCCGCGTCCGCACGACTACCCCGCGTCCGGCTCCGCATCAGCGACCTCACCAGCGCCCTCATCATCGGCGCCTGCTCTCTCACGCTCCTGCTTCAAGCGGTCCTCACCGCGTACATCACCACCGTCCAGCTCCGGGTCGTCGGTGTGCGCACCTCACTGCCGCAACTGGGCACCGCCGGCGCGCTCGCGATGCTGACCGCTTTCGCCGTAGCGCATCTCGCCCCCACCACCTGGCTCGCTGGACCGCCCACGCCCTCGGCGCCCGAACCGGCAACAGGCAGCCTCATCCGCCGCGGATACTTCACCGCCGCCGTCGGCGGCGCGGTCGCCGCAGCCCTCTACGGCCTCGCCACCGGCACCGCGGTCCATTACGACTACACCCCGTACCTGAAGTGGACCCTCGGTGGCGCCCTACCACTGGCCGCCTGCGCCGCTGTCATCGCCACCATCGCGCCCCGGATCCCCACCGACGCCCTGCCGGCCTGGCTGGCGCTGACCCGCCCAGCGATCACCCACGTGGCCATCGCCACCGCCGGAATCTTCCTCATGCGGGCAGCACTGACCCTCACCACCCCCGTCGACCTGACCGGCATGCCCGGCCTCGCCGGCAGCGCCGGAGCGGCACTCGTCGGCGTGGCCACGGCCCTGACCGCCAGCCGAAGCCGCACCATCCGCACCATCACCGCACCCGGCCTGGCCATCGGCTACGCCCTCGTCTTCACCCACGACACCACCACCGCCCTGACCATCGGCTACCTCATCGCACTCACCTGGTGGGGCATCCGACTCACCGCACAAACCCTGCGACTCGCCTTCCCCACCACGGCAACGGCACTGCACCGCCTCCTCGATCGCGCCAACGGCTAGAGCCAAGGGACGCAGGCGAAGGCGGCGTCGGCTCCACCCCCTTCCGTGATCGGCAGGACAGGCCGCGGCGTAGTTTCGCGGCGCCGGCCCGAGCTTTCGGCAGGTCGCCGGCTAACCCGTCCAACCCGCGGACAACTGCCCGGCCTCCACCTCCGCCGGCGGGATCCGAAGCCAGGCGTCCTCGTGCCCGCGTGGTCGGTTCACCTCATCCAGCGGCCACTCATCGCCACTGCCGTCAACGTTGGTGCGCCATCTTGTGCCGCAACTCAGGAATCCGAAGTACGGCGTCAAATGCCTTCGCCCTGGTCAGACCGACCCCGGCTCGACGCCTGTCAGTACGGGCAGCACATCGGTTTCGAACTCCCCAACCGGCCCGCGCTGGAGACACCCGCGCTCCTGCCGATCGTGCATTGCAGCCAGCGTCACCCGAGCACCCTCACCTTCACCTCTACCGAAAGGCCACTCGCCATGGGAACGCTTCCGAAACTCCGGATCTACACCGATCTTGATCAGACCGGGCGAACGAGCGCTACGGCCAGGTCAACGCGCTCCTACGCGCCCGAGCCCTCTACAAAGTCACGCCATATCTCACCATCCGGCGGAGGCTTCGCAACCGCCCCTCATCCACGCGCAGCTCTGAAGGGTCAGCGCAAGGATGCCCGCCCGCACGGGTCACAGAGTCTCACCACCACAGAGATCAACGGCAGGCTTGACACCGTGGGGCCGCAACGGGTGGATGGACGTCCACAGCAGACATTCCGCGCGGCCGTGCATCGCGGCGGCAGCGCCATCCACCCGTGGTCCCGGCCAGGCTGGGGCCCCGAAAGGACACCTGATCCATGCCCGCCTCACCCCCCACCCGCCCACGGATTCAGGCCGTCAGATGCCACCGGTCGCCGGCAGTCCGCCGGCCGCGCCGGGCCGCGCCGGCGACCCGGTACCGCCAAGGTAGGCCGGCGATGACCGGCCCGACCGCCTCCGAATGGCGGCCAGATCCGCTCCTGACCATCGATGACCTTGCCGCCTGGCTGGGCAAGCCCAAGAACACCCTCTACGCCTGGCACAGCCGAGGCAAAGGACCGCGCGCCATCCGCGTGGGCAACACGCTGCGCTACCGGCGCAGCGAGGTCGAACGCTGGCTCGACGAACACACCGATTCGGAGCGATAAGCCATGGCCCGTCCTGAACTGCCCATCGGCACGTCCGGCAAGATCCGCACCGAGAAGCTCGGTCCTAGCCGGTTCCGCGCCAGAGTCCGGTTCCGTGACTACGACGGCGTAACCCGCGACATCGAGGTCACCGACACTACCGGCCCGGCCGCCGTCCGGGCGTTGAAGGTCAAGCTCCGCGACCGCAGCACCCCAAATGACGACGAGATCACCCGGGAGACCCGCGTCAGCGCACTGGCCGAACTCTGGATCGAGGAAATCACCGCCGAGGAACGGATCGCACCGCAAACGATCCACCGGTACCAGGCCAGCCTGCGCACCACCATCCTGCCCGCCCTGGGCAACCTCCGCATCCGCGAGGCCAGCGTCGGACGACTGGATCGGTTCCTGCGAGACATCGCCAAGGACCGCCCCTCGACCGCCAAAGGCGTCAAGGTCGCCCTCGGCCAGATGTTCGCACTGGCCGTCCGGCACGGCGCAATCCCGAGCAACCCCGTACGCGACACCGGCCGGCTACGCAAACCCCGCCGCACGGTTGTCGCCCTCACCGACGAACACCTTCAGGCCGTCCGCACGGCGATCCGCGACTGGCAGCAACCCGTCCCCGGCAAACCCGGACCACGGCACACCGGCGACCTGGCCGACATCGTCGACCTCATGCTCGCCACTGGTGCCCGCATCGGTGAGGTCCTCGCCCTGCGCTGGGAGGACCTGAACCTCGCCGCCGAACGCCCCACCCTGACGATCTGCGGCACGCTGGTCTACGTCAAAGGTCACGGCATCTTCCGGCAACCCTGGACCAAGAGCAACGCCGGCTACCGAATGCTCGTCCTGCCCCGATTCGCGGTCGGCATGCTCATGGCTCGCAAACTCGCCGCCGCCGACAATCCACACGACGCCATCTTTGTCTCCCGATGCGGCACTTGGCTCTCCCCCAACAACGTCCGCCGCCAGTGGCGCCAGGCCCGCGCCGACACCGACCTCGACTGGGTCACCCCACACACCTTTCGCAAAACCGTCGCCACCCTCATCAAGGAGGAGACCGACACCCAAAGCGCCGCAGCACAGCTTGGACACTCCAGCGAAGAGATCACCACGACCTACTACATCGCCAAGCCCGTCCGAGCCCCGGACGTCTCCGACGTCCTCGAACGCCTCGCCGCCAACGCGGACGGAGCACCCACATCCCCAGCACACAACGATGCACAGCGATGACAAACGTGGTTGCCGTATCCGGTAAACGGGGGGTTTTCGGGGGGCGGTTCAAAACCTCATAGAAGAAAGTCAAAGCCCTGACCGCGTTTCCGCTGGTCAGGGCTTTCCTTTTGTCGGGACGGCCGGATTCGAACCGACGACCCCTTGACCCCCAGTCAAGTGCGCTACCAAGCTGCGCCACGTCCCGATGCCACCGCGCGATTTCCCCCGCGACAGCCGGTACAGCTTAGCGCAGATCTTCCCGCGGCCCGCACACGCCCCTCCCGGCCCACGAACGTGCCGCCCGCCTCACCTCGCGTAGAGCTTCCTAGGAGGATAGGGGGCCGCTTCCCTGACGCCGGGCTTCGATGAGCTTGATCTCTTGCGGAGCCACCGGTACGCGAGTTTCGGGTTCTCTGCTCGGGCCATCCGGGCAGGCGGCGAAAGAGTGGCGGCGGTCGCACCGGGTCGGCTCGCCGGACCGGCCCCGCAGCTTCTCGATGTCGAAGTCGTCGTGGATGCCGATCTCCCGAGCCGCGGGTGGGTTCCCGGAAGCAGCGATACCGCAGAGTCATCAAAATGACTCTGCGGTATCACGCTCGCGGGGCAAGCCGGCGGTCCGGCAGGACACGCCCGGGGCCGCGCGGGCGGCCCCGGCCCGAAGAGATGTCATGGGCCGCACTCACGGACGAGCGTCCGCCCCGGATGGAAGCCCCACCCGGGAACGGACGCGTCAGCCGTGCGCCTTGCCGCGGCCGCCGGGGCCGAGCTTCTTGCGCGGGCGTACGGAAATCTCGATCGGACTGCCCTCGAAGCCGAACTCCTCGCGGAGCTTGCGCTCGACGAAGCGCTGGTAACCGGCGTCCAGCGGACCCGTGGTGAAGAGCACGAACCGCGGCGGTGCCACCCCCGCCTGGGTGGCGAAGAGGATCTTCGGCGCCCGCCCACCTCGCACCGGGTGCGGGGTGGCCTGCACCAAGGCGGTCAGCCACGCGTTGAGCTGCGCGGTCGGCACCCGGGTCTCCCAGCTGGCCAACGCCTTGCGCAACGCCGGGGCGAGCTTGTCGACCGCCCGGCCGGTCCTGGCCGACAGGTTGAGCCGGATCGCCCACGGGATGCGGCGCAGCTCGCGCTCGATCTCCTTGTCCAGGTAGTACCGGCGGTCGGCGCCGACCAGGTCCCACTTGTTGAAGGCGATCACCAGCGCCCGGCCGGCGTCGGTGACCATGGACAGGATCCGCTGGTCCTGCTCGCTGATCACCTCACTGGCGTCGAGCAGCACCACCGCCACCTCAGCGGCCTCGATCGCCGACGCGGTACGCAGGCTGGCGTAGTACTCGGTGCCGCTGGCCTTGCCGACCCGCTTGCGCAGCCCGGCGGTGTCCACCAGCTGCCAGGTCTCCCCGCCGATCTCGACCAGGCTGTCCACCGGGTCCACCGTGGTCCCGGCGACCGCGTCGACCACCGCCCGCTCCTCCCCCGAGAAGCGGTTGAGCAGGCTCGACTTGCCCACGTTCGGCCGACCGACCAGCGCCACCCGGCGCGGGCCGCGGGGCCGGTGCTCCACGATCTTCGGAGCCTCCGGCAGCGCGTCCATGATCGCGTCCAGCAGTTCACCGGAGCCGCGGCCGTGCAGCGCCGACACCGCGTGCGGCTCACCGAGGCCGAGCGACCACAGCGAGGTGGCCTCCATCTCGATCGCCGTGTTGTCCGCCTTGTTCGCCACCAGGATCACCGGCTTGGCGCTGCGCCGCAGCATCCGCACCGCCGCCTCGTCCACGTCGGTGGAGCCCACCACCGCGTCGACCACGAAGAGCACCACGTCCGCGGTGGCCACCGCCGCCTCGGCCTGCGCCGCGATCGCCGCCGCCCGGTCCCGGGCGTCCGGCTCCCAACCGCCGGTGTCCACCACGGTGAACTGCCGGCCGGCCCACTGCGCGTCGTACGGGACCCGGTCGCGGGTCACCCCGGGCACGTCCTCGACGACCGCCTGCCGGCGGCCGATGATCCGGTTCACCAGGGTCGACTTGCCCACGTTGGGGCGGCCGACCACGGCCACCACCGGCTGCGGACCGGGCTGCTCCTCGGTGTCGAGGTCCGGTTCCCGCAGCTCTACCCAGCCTTCGCTCTCGGTCACGCCACTCCCCGCTCGGTGAGCAGCGCGCGCAGCCGCGCCACGACCTCGTCGATGCCCAGCTCGGTGGTGTCCAGCACGACCGCGTCCGGGGCCTGCTGCAACGGGTTCACCTTGCGGGTGGAGTCCAGCCGGTCCCGGCGAGCCAGGTCGGCGGCGGTGGCGGCCACGTCGGTGGCGTCCTCGGCGCTGCGCCGGGCGGCCCGGGCCGCCTCGGACGCGGTCAGGTACACCTTCAGGTCGGCGTCCGGCGCCACCACCGAGCCGATGTCCCGACCCTCGACCACGATCCGGCCGTGGTTGAGGATCATCTCCCGCTGCCGGGCGACGAGCAGCGCCCGCACCGCCGGCACGGCGGCGACGGCGGACACCGCCGCGGTCACCTCGGGGCCACGGATCTCGGCGTCCACGTTCACCCCGTCGGCGGTCACGCCGTACCCCTGGGGGTCGGTGCCGATGCGCAGGTCGACCTCGCCGGCGACCTTGGCCACCGATTCGGCGTCGGCCAGGTCGACCCCGGAGCGCAGCACCGCCCACGTGATCGCCCGGTACATCGCCCCGGTGTCCAGGTAGCGGGCACCGAGGCCGGCGGCGAGCCGGCGCGAGACGGTGGACTTACCCGAACCGGACGGCCCGTCCACAGCGACCACGCAGCGCCCGGTCCGTACGTTTTCCTCCACCGTCGTCCTCCTCAGCCCGTACCTCACGGGTCGCCGGTCGCGGCGCCGTGAGCGGTCGTTCCATCGTCAATCATGCCCGCGGCCCGGCATCGGGCCACCTGCCCTGCCGCCGCGCGCCATCCGCGCCCACGCGCCCAGCGCGCCGGCGGCCGTCACGGAGCCTACCGGCTGCCGTACCCCGAACGACGGGGTCAGTCACCCACCGCCTTGAACAGCGCGGCCACCTCGGCGTTGGTGAGCCGGCGGGTACGCCCGGCGCGCAGGTCACCCAGCCGGATCGGCCCGATCGAGGTACGCACCAGCCGGGACACCGGGTGCCCGACCTCGGCCAGCAGCCGCCGGACGATGTGCTTGCGCCCTTCGTGCAGGGTCAGCTCCACCTGGGCGGTCCGTCCCAGGGTGTCCACCACCCGGAACGCGTCGACCCGGGCCGGGCCGTCCTCCAGCTCCACCCCGGCCATCAGCCGCTTGCCCAGGTTGCGCGGGATCGGCCCGGCGACCTCACACAGGTACGTCTTCTGCACCCCGTAGGAGGGGTGCATCAGCCGGTGCGCGAGGGTGCCGTCGTTGGTGAGCAGCAGCAGCCCCTCGCTGTCCGCGTCGAGCCGCCCGACGTGGTAGACGCGCTGCTCCACCCGGTTGCCGAGGAAGTCGGCCAGCGCGGTCCGGCCCTTCTCGTCGGCCATCGTGGAGACCACCCCGCGCGGCTTGTTCATCGCCAGGTAGACCAGGCGGGTGTCGGCGACCAGCCGCTCGCCGTCCACCTCGATCACCGCGGTCGTCGGGTCGACCTTGTCGCCCAGTTGCGCGACCCTGCCGTTCACCGTCACCCGGCGCCGGAAGATCAGGTCCTCGCAGGCGCGGCGGGACCCGACACCGGCGGCGGCCAGCACCTTCTGCAGGCGCTCGGCACCGGTGTACACCGGCGCGTCGGGTCGGGGGGCACGGTCATCGCGTGGCATCGGCAAGCTCTTCTACGTCGTCGGGCAGGAACGGGGCGAGCGGCGGCAGGTCGTCGAGGCTGTTCAAGCCGAGCTTCTCCAGGAACATCGTGGTCGTCCGGTACAGGAACGCCCCGCTGTCCGGTTCGGTGCCGCACTCCTCGACCAGCCCGCGGGAGACCAGGGTACGGATCACCCCGTCGCAGTTCACACCGCGGATCGCGGAGATCCGCGAGCGGGTGACCGGCTGCTTGTAGGCGACCACGGCCAGGGTCTCCAGCGCGGCCTGGGTCAGCCGGACGGACTGCCCGTCCAGCACGAACCGCTCGACGTAGGCCGCGTATTCCGGGCGGGTGTAGAGCCGCCACCCGCCGGCGGCCCGGCGCAGCTCGAAGCCGTGCCCGGCCGCGGTGTAGCCGGCGGCGATCTCGTCCAGCATCGGGCCGATCCGCTCGACCGGCTGCTCCAGCACGTCGGCCAGGGTCAGCTCGCTGACCGGCTCGTCGACCACCAGCAGGATGGCCTCCAACGCTCCGCGCAGCTCGGCGTCGTCCAGCTCGGGCGCCGGCTCCGGCGCCGCCCGCCGCCGCCCGCGCCTCTCCGGTACGCCGGCAGCGCCGCTCTCCCCCGCGACCGGCCCGACTTCCGGCTCCGGAAGCGGCACCCCCGCCACCGCCTCGCCACCCTCAGCAGACGTGGCCTCCGCGACGGTCGACGCGGTCCCTCCGGACGCCGACCCGGCCTCCGCGGACACCGACGCGGCCCCTTCGGACGCCGACGCGGCCTCCCCGGAGATCGTGGACGTGATCGGCCCCTCCGGGGGCCCTTCGTGTCCAAGATCTGCGACGGGCGCGGGCGACGGGGTCGGCTCGTCGGCCGGCGAGGGCCGCTCGGCGGCGGTCGGCGCGGCGGACTCGGCCGGCGGCGGGGACGGCTCCTCGGCGGCGGGTGGGGTGGAGTCCTCGGCCGGCGGCGAGGTCGGCCGGGCGGCCGGCGGGCGCTGCCAGGGCGGCACCCAGGCGGCGGCCTGGTCGGCCAGGGAGTCGGGGCGCTCCTCGTTGCTCATCGCGGTCCCTCCTCGCTCCGTGCCGGCGCGTCCACACCGGCGGCGCCGACGTCTGCACCGGCGGCGCCGGTGTCCCCAGCATCGGCGCCCGCGTCTCTGGCGGGGGCGCCGGCGTCCTCGGCCGGGGTGCCGGCGTACTCGTCGATGTGCAGGTCCGGGCCGCCCTCGGCGGGACCCGTCCAGCGTACGGTCAGCTCCTCCAGGGCCTGCTCCTGGACGAACGCGACCAGGCCCTCCCGGTAGAGCTCCAACAACGCCAGGAACCGGGCCACCACCTCGAGGGTGGCGTCGCAGTCGGCGCAGAGCAGGGAGAAGCTGGCCGTGCCGGCGCGGCGCAGCCGCTCGGTGATGATCGCCGCGTGCTCCCGGACGCTGACCCGGACCATGTGCACGTGGGCGATGGAGACCTCCGGCACCGGCTTCGGGGTCATCGCCCGGATCGCCAGCTTGAGCAGCCGCTGCGGACCGATGCCGAGCACCAGCTCGGGCAGCGCCTCGGCGTAGCGGGGCTCCAGGGTGACCGCCCGTGGGTAGCGGCGGCCGCCGACCTCCTCCAGCGCGGCGATGTGCGCCGCCGCCTCCTTGTACGCCTTGTACTGCAACAGCCGGGCGAAGAGCAGGTCCCGGGCCTCCAGCAGGGCCAGGTCCTCCTCGTCCTCGACCTCGGCGGCGGGCAGCAGCCGGGCCGCCTTCAGGTCGAGCAGGGTGGCGGCGATGAGCAGGAACTCGCTGGCCTCGTCCAGGTCCCACTGGTCGCCCATGGCCCGGATGTACGCGATGAACTCGTCGGTGACCCGGTGCAGCGCCACCTCGGTGACGTCCAGCTTGTGCTTGCCGATCAGCTGCAGGAGCAGGTCGAACGGGCCGGTGAAGTTCGCCAGCCGGACGGTGAACCCGCCGCCCTCGGGCGCGTCCTCCGCCGCCGCACCATCGCCGCCCGCCGGGCCGCCGTCGCCGGCCGCCGAAACGCCACCGCTGTCCGCCGGGCTGCCGTCGCCGGTCGCCGCCGCGCCGCCGACCGCCGCGGTGTCGTCGGTCGCCGCCGCGCCGCCGACCGCCGCGGTGTCGTCGGTGGCCGCCGCAGCGCCGCCGCCGGCCACGAACGCGCCGTCACTCCCTGCTGGGGCATCGCTGGCGGGGTCCCCGGCCACGGCGGCGCCAGGGCTGGCGGCAGCGGCTGGCCGCTGCTCCGGCGCGGAGGGCGGGTCGAGGGGCGGCGCGGTCACCGGACGACCGTAGTCCACGGCCGGCACGGCCCGGCGCTCTGGTGGTGCACTCCGGGCTACCGCTCCGCCTGGGCGGCGATCACCTCACGGGCCAGCTGCCGGTAGTTGCGGGCACCGGACGAGGCCGGGTCGAGCGTGGTGATCGGGGCGCCGGCGACGGTCGACTCGGGGAACTTGACGGTCTTGGTGATGACGGTCTGGTAGACCTTGTCGCCGAACGCCTCCACCACCCGCTGCAGCACCTGGCGGCAGTGGGTGGTGCGGCTGTCGTACATGGTGGCCAGGATGCCCTCGAGCTCCAGGTCGAAGTTGAGCCGCTCGCGGACCTTGTCGATGGTGTCCAGCAGCAGCGCGACGCCGCGCAGGCTGAAGAACTCGCACTCCAGCGGGATGAGCACGCCGTGCGCGACGGTCAGCGCGTTGATCGCCAGCAGGCCCAGCGAGGGCTGGCAGTCGATCAGGATGAAGTCGTACTCCTTGCGGACCGACTTGAGCACCCGGGCCAGGGCCATCTCCCGGGCGACCTCGTTGACCAGCTGGATCTCGGCGGCGGAGAGGTCGATGTTGGCGGGCAGCAGGTGCAGCCCGGCCACGTCGGTCTTGATCAGTACGTCGTCGGCCGTGACGTCGTCCTGCATGAGCAGGTTGTAGACGGACAGGTCGAGGTTGTGCGGGTTGACCCCCAGCCCGACCGAGAGCGCGCCCTGCGGGTCGAAGTCGACCAGCAGCACCTTGCGGCCGTACTCGGCCAGCGCCGCGCCCAGGTTGATGGTCGTGGTGGTCTTGCCGACCCCGCCCTTCTGGTTGGCCATCGCGATGATCCGGGCCGGCCCGTGCCGATCGGTCGGCATCGGCTCGGGGATCGGCTTGCGCATCGTGTAGGCGGCCGGATCCGCCGGGCCCAGGTCGTTGCCGAGCGCGGCCTGCTGCTCGCGGAGCTCCGACGTCCACGTCTCGGCACGGTCACCGTTGCCAGCCATGTCCTCGTTGCCCCCTCCCGACGACCACCCGGCGTCGGAGCCGACCGACGTCCTTCGCGGCGCCGCTGCGCACCCCGGTCGCATCGCCCCGCCAGGTCCGCGCCGATGCCGACTGTACGCCACCGGCCAGCAGGGCGTTCGGCACCCGCTCGGCGTGTCGGCCGCCGCCCTTGCCGCCACCCCGGGCGGACCGGCGGCCGCCCGTTCACCGAAGGAGTGGCCAACCCGGTCGGAGTGGCCACTCCTTCTCGGTAAGTGCGCGGCTCTCAGGGCGGGGTGACGGGCGCGGGTCGTGATCGGGGGCGGGGTCAGCCGCGGGCGCGGGGGTGGGCGGTGGCGTACACCTCGCGCAGCCGCTCGACAGTGACCAGCGTGTAGACCTGGGTGGTGGTGACCGAGGCGTGGCCGAGCAGTTCCTGCACCACCCGCACGTCCGCGCCGCCGTCGAGCAGGTGGGTGGCGTACGAGTGGCGCAGAGTGTGCGGGGAGACCGCCTGCGGGCCGTCGACCGGCAGGCCGGCCCGCTGCGCCGCGCGGCGCAGGATGGTCCAGGCGCCCTGCCGGGACAGTGCCCCACCGCGGGCGTTGAGGAAGACCGCCGGGGTGCCCCGGCCGGCGGCGGCCAGCGCGGGCCGGGCCCGCACCAGGTAGGCGCGCAGCGCCTCGACCGCGTACCCGCCGATCGGCACCAGCCGGGTGCGCCCGCCCTTGCCGCGCAGCAGGGCGGTCCCCTCGGCCGGGTCGAGGTCGTCCACCGCGGCGCCGACCGCCTCGGAGATCCGCGCCCCGGTGCCGTACAGGAACTCCAGCAGCGCCCGGTCGCGCAGCGCGAGCGGCGCGCCGTCGCCGGTGGCGGCCACCGGGCCGGCCGTCTCCAGCAGCCGCACCACGTCGTCGACGGGCAGCGCCCGGGGCAGCCGGCGCGGCGGGGTGGGCGGGCGCACGTCGCGGCTCGGGTCGGCCCCGGCCAGCCCCTCGCGCACCGCGAAGCGGTGCAGGCCGCGCACCGCGCTGGCGGCCCGGGCCGCGGAGGAGACCGCCAGCGGCGGATGGCCGTCCTCGCCGGCGCGCAGCCGCGCCAGGTGCGACTCGACCAGGCCGGGGTCGACGGCGGCGAGGTCAGCGACGCCCGCCGCGGCCAGCGTGGCGAGGTAGCGGTCGAGATCCCGGCGGTACGACGCCAGGGTGTTCGCGGACAGTCCACGCTCGACCGTGAGGTGGTCGAGGTAGCCGCGCACGGCGCGGCACAGGGCCGGCGCGGGCTGCGTGCCCGCGCCGGCCCCGTCCGGTGTTCCGGTCAGCCCGCCGCCTCTCAGACCAGCACGTCGTCCAGCGGGAGGACGTCCATGCCGTGCGCCTCGGCGACCGGGCCGTAGGTGACCTGGCCGGCGTGGGTGTTCAGGCCGAGCGCCAGCGCCGGGTCGCGGCGCAGCGCCTCGCGCCAGCCGTGGTTGGCCAGCTCCAGGGCGTACGGAAGGGTGACGTTGGTCAGCGCGTAGGTACTGGTGTTCGGCACCGCGCCGGGCATGTTCGCCACGCAGTAGAAGATCGACTCGTGCACCCGGTAGACCGGGTCGGCGTGCGTGGTGGGGCGCGAGTCCTCGAAGCAACCGCCCTGGTCGATGGCGATGTCGACGAGCACGCTGCCCGGCTTCATCCGGGAGACCAGCTCGTTGGAGATGAGCTTGGGCGCCTTCGCGCCGGGCACCAGCACCGCGCCGATGACCAGGTCCGCGTCCAGCACAGCCCGCTCGATCTCGTACGCGTTGGAGGCGACCGTCTGCAGGTGGCCCCGGTAGATGGCGTCGGCCTGGCGCAGCCGGGCGACGTTCTTGTCCAGCAGCAGCACCTCGGACTGCAGGCCGAGGGCGATGGCGGCGGCGTTCATGCCGGAGACGCCGGCGCCGATGACCACGGTCTTGGCCGCGTACACGCCGGAGACGCCGCCGGGCAGCACCCCGCGGCCACCCCCGGTACGCATCATGTAGAAGGCGCCGACCTGCGGGGCGAGCCGGCCGGCCACCTCGGACATCGGGGCGAGCAGCGGCAGCGACCGGTCGGGCAGCTCGACCGTCTCGTACGCGATGCCGGTGACCTTGCGGTCGAGCAGCGCGTCGGTGCACTCCTTCGACGCGGCCAGGTGCAGGTAGGTGAAGAGCACCTGCCCCTCGCGCATCCGGTGGTACTCCTCGGCGATCGGCTCCTTGACCTTGAGCACCAGGTCGGCGGCGTCCCAGACCTCGTCGGCGCTGGCCAGGATCTTCGCGCCGGCGGCGGCGAACTCGTCGTCGGTGATGGTGGAGCCGACGCCCGCGCCCGACTCGACGAAGACCTCGTGGCCGTGGCGGGTGAACTCGTTGACGCCCGCGGGCGTGATCGCCACCCGGTACTCGTGGTTCTTGACCTCGCGGGGGATTCCGACCTTCACGATGCAGACACCTTCCTTCGGGGCCGCTCTCCCCCGACTGCTCGGTGCCACGGCGGCCCCATTGCCACCGCGGTCCACCGGTCCCGCCGGCGGCAGTCTAGGCGCGTCAGCAGCCGTCGGGGGCCAGCACAGTGACATCCGGTGACCACCGACGCTGACGAAGTGTCAGGCGTCGCCTCGGCCGGCGGGGGTACGCCGCCTCAGCCGTCAGGACAGTGTTCGTCCATTATCGTCCCACTCGTTGGGTACCGCTGCGGACAGGACGAGAGTCGATCACTAAGGTGTCGCCTCATGACCACTCCTCCTTACCAGCCCGGCTACCCCGCGGGCGTTTCCGACAAGAGCAAGGTGATCGCCGGTGTCCTGCAGATCCTGCTGGGCGGCTTCGGCGTCGGCCGCTTCTACATGGGCGACACCAAGACCGGCGTGATCCAGCTGGTCGTCACCCTGGTGACCTGCGGCCTCGGCAGCATCTGGGGCCTCATCGACGGCATCCTGATCCTGGTCAACGGTGGCGTCGACGGGCAGGGTCGCCCACTGCGCGACTGACCCGACCTCCGGGACAACGAAAGGGGCCGTGCGGCGTACCGCACGGCCCCTTTCCCCGTCCCCGCCGGTGGACCGGCCCGACGTCCCGGGCTCAGCCTGGCACCGGTGCGTCCGCCCGGCGCAGCACCGACCAGCCGGCGTCCCGGGCCCGGGCCGCGGCGAGCAGACCGGCGACGCAGGACGCGTTGGTGATCTCGCCGGCCAGCACCATGCCGACCGCCTCGTCCAGGTCCAGCCGGACCACCTGCAGGTCGGCCTCCTCGTCGCGGCGCTCGTGCCGCGACTCCGCCGGCACGTCGGTCAGCTCGCGGGCCAGGAAGACCCGGACCAGCTCGTTGGTGAAGCCCGGCGAGCTGTGCAGGTCGACCAGCACGTCCAGCTGCCCGGCGACGAGGTCGACCTCCTCGGCCAGCTCCCGGGCCGCCGCGGCGGCCAGGTCCTCGCCGGTGACGTCGGTCAGCCCGGCGGGCAGCTCCCACAGGTGCCGCCCGACCGGGTGCCGGTACTGCCGGATCAGCACCACCTGGCCGGCGGCGTCGAGCGCCACCACGGCCACCGCCCCGACGTGCCGGACGTAGTCGCGCACCGCGGTGCCACCGCCCGGCATGGTCACCTCCTCGCTGACCACGTCGAAGATCCGCCCCCGGTAGCGCTCCTCGCGGGAGCGCACCTGGTAGCGGTGCTCGACCGCGCTCACGGCGTCACCTCGATTCGCGACCGCGGGGCTCGCAGACCCGGCTCACTCCTCGCGCTCACGGCGTCACCTCGGTTCGCGACTGCGGGGCTCGCAGACCCGGCTCACTTCTCGCGCTCACGAGGCGGACGCCGCCTTGGCGGCGGCCGAGCCGCCGTTCTGGGCGGCCGCGTTCGCCGCCGCCTCCAGGTCGACCGGGAGCTGGTCGGCCTCGGAGTAGGTCACCGCCGCCTTCACGAACGCGGCGAAGAGCGGGTGCGGCCGGGTGGGCCGGCTCTTCAGCTCCGGATGCGCCTGGGTGGCCACGAAGAACGGGTGCATGCTCCGGTCCAGCTCGACGAACTCGACCAGCCGCCCGTCCGGGGAGGTGCCCGAGATATGCAGGCCGGCCTTGGTCAGCGCGTCCCGGTAGGCGTTGTTCACCTCGTACCGGTGCCGGTGCCGCTCGCTGACCTCGGTGCTGCCGTACGCCTCGGCGACCACCGACCCCTCGGCGAGCCGCGCCGGGTACGCCCCGAGCCGCATGGTGCCGCCCAGGTCGCCCTTGCCGGCGACGATGTCCTCCTGGTCGGCCATGGTGGCGATGACGGGGTGCTTGGCCTCCTCGTCGAACTCCAGCGAGTTGGCGCCGTCCAGCCCGGCCAGGTGCCGGGCCACCTCGATGGTCATGCACTGCAGGCCGAGGCAGAGCCCGAGCAGCGGGACGCCGTTCTCCCGGGCGAAACGGGCCGCGCCGATCTTGCCCTCGATGCCGCGCACGCCGAACCCGCCGGGAATGACGACGCCGTCGACGCCGGCCAGGGCGGCCGCCGCGCCGGACGGGGTGACGCAGTCGTCGCTGGGCACCCAGCGCAGCTGCACCCGGGCCCGGTGGCCGAAGCCGGCCGCCCGGATCGCCTCGCTGACCGACAGGTACGCGTCGGGCAGGTCGACGTACTTGCCGACCAGCGCGACGGTGACCGTGTGCCGGGGCTGGTGCACCCGGTCCAGCAGGTCGTCCCAGCTGCTCCAGTCCACGTCCCGGAAGGAGAGGCCGAGCCGGCGCACCACGTACGCGTCCAGCCCTTCCCGGTGCAGCACCTTCGGGATGTCGTAGATGCTCGGCGCGTCCGGGGCGGCGGTGACCGCCTCCCGGTCGACGTCGCAGTAGAGCGAGAGCTTCTGCTTGACCTTGTCCGGGATGTCCCGGTCGCAGCGCAGCACCAACGCGTCCGGCTGGATGCCGATGCTGCGCAGCTGGGCCACCGAGTGCTGGGTCGGCTTGGTCTTCAGCTCGCCGGAGGGCGCCAGGTAGGGCACCAGCGAGACGTGCAGGTAGAAGCAGTTGTCCCGGCCCAGGTCGTGGCGGACCTGCCGGATCGCCTCGAGGAACGGCAGCGACTCGATGTCGCCGACCGTGCCGCCGACCTCGGTGATCACGACGTCCGGCACCTGGCCGTCGTCGTCCGGGTCGGCCATGGCCAGGATCCGCGCCTTGATCTCGTTGGTGATGTGCGGGATGACCTGGACGGTGTCGCCCAGGTACTCGCCGCGCCGCTCCTTGGCGATCACCGCGGAGTAGATCTGGCCGGTGGTGACGTTCGCCTTGCCGGAGAGCGCCCGGTCCAGGAACCGCTCGTAGTGGCCGACGTCGAGGTCGGTCTCGGCGCCGTCCTCGGTGACGAAGACCTCACCGTGCTGGAACGGGTTCATGGTGCCCGGGTCGACGTTGAGGTAGGGGTCGAGCTTCTGCATCACCACGCGCAGCCCGCGCGCGGTGAGCAGGTTGCCGAGGCTGGAGGCGGTGAGGCCCTTACCCAGCGAGGAGGCGACGCCCCCGGTGACGAAAATGTGCCTGGTCGTCCGTGCTGAAGGGGCCAAGGCCTGCTCCCGTGTCGTCCGTCGCGGTCGTGCAGACCGCCGTGCCGATCAGCCAAGTGATCACGCGATCCACGGGATTCCACGGTAACACCTCACCGGCGGTGTGCCGGTGCCGCACCCGAGGTACGCGCCGGTCGGGGTCGGCCCGGCGCCGCCGGTCAGGAGGTCGCGACCTCGGTGGACGCCCGGGCGGCGCGGCCCCGCTCCCCCGGCCGCGGCTGGTCGGCCGCCGCCCCGGACGACGGCCCGCCCGCCTCCGCGGACGATGGTCCGTCCGGGTCGGCAGGCGGCGCGGACGGGGAACCGGACGGGTCCGGGACGGCGTCGGTCGACGAGCGCTCCGCGCCCGGAGCGCCCGCCGGGCCCTCGTCGCGCTGCCCGCCGGCGTCCGGCCGGGTCCGGTCGGTGGAGTGGTCCAGCACCCGCAGCGCGGACAGCGCCGCCATCGGCACCACCAGCGCCCCGGCCGCCCCGGCCACGTCCAGCGCCGACCCGCCCAGCACCCCGCCGATCACCGCGGCGACGGCGGTGCCCGCCATCGCCGCCCGGACCGCCGGGTAGATGCCGAACAGCCGCATCAGCCCACCCCAGGGCTGGAGCAGGGCGAACCACACCAGCAACGCGCCGGCCAGCGCCAGCACGGTCAGCGGGCTGTTGACCAGCGTCTCCACGTTTGCCGTACTGGCCCGGTGCACGGTCAACCCGCCGGTACCGTCGCCCAACGCGGCCAGGAACCGGCCCAGGCTGCCCCGCTCCGGCGCGGGCCGGCGCAGGTCGAGCAGCGCCAGGCCGACGGTCACCGCCAGCCCGGCCATCGCCGCCCAGGCCAGCCGGCTCACCGTCAGCCACCCGCCGGCGCTGATCACCGCGGCCACGCACACCCCGGCGGTCAGCGCGATGGCGCCGATCGGGTCGGCGCCGAGGTAGGGGCTGCCGACGACCACCACGGCGGCGCTGCCGACGGTGGCCACCACGGCCGGGCGCCAGGAGCGGCGTACCCGCTGGGCCAGCCAGCCCGCGCTGAGCAGCGCGCCGGCCACGAACGCGCCGAGCCCGACGGTGCCCAGCCCGGCGTACCGGCCACCCTCCAGGGCCGAGTAGCCGACCACGCCGTTGAGCTGCAACCGGGCGCCGGTGACCACGTCCAGCCCGACGGTCAGCGTGGTCAGCCCGGCCACCGCGCCGAGCGGGCCGAGCGTCGCCGGGTAGCCGGGGGTGAGCCGGACGGCGGCGGTCGCCCCGACCACCAGCAGGACGGTCACCCCGGCGAACCAGGCGCCCGCGTGCTCGCCGCGCCACCAGGGCACCACGTCGGCGAGCAGGGCCGCCGGCACGGCCAGCGCGGCGGCGATCAGCAGCACCTCGACCACCGCCACCACCCGCCGGGACACCGGTTCCGGGCCGTACGGGCCGGCGTGCCGGCGGGCCCGGCGCAGCATCGGCAGCACGGCCAGGCCGAGCAGCACCTGGGCGGCGGCGAGCAGGGTGAAGAACCAGCCGGCGACCCGCCGCTGGGCGGCGGCCTCCCGGTCGGCGCCGGCCGGTTGGGCGATCGCGGTCGCCAGGTCGGCCGGCCGCCCGCCCACCGACTCGGCGGGCCGGCCCAGGAAGGGCCGCTCGGGCATCGGCCGGCCCAGCGCGGCGAGCGCGGTCGGCGCGAGGTCGACCAGTTGCAGGTAGCCCTCCCGGCCGGTGCTCGCCGAGGTGAGCCAGCCGCCCTCCCAGCCCGGCCCGTCGGCGACCGCCACGTGCAGCCGGGACGGCAGGTCGGTGTCGGAGACCCCGGCGACCAGCACCAGCGAGCGCGGCGGGCGGGCGGCGAGCACCCGGGCCAGCTGGGCGTCGGCCGCCCGGGCCGCCTCCTGCCGGGCGGCCGGATCCTCGCCGGCCACGGTGCCGAGGTCGACGATGCTCAGCACGCAGGAGCCGAGCAGCACGGCCGGGTCCGGCGGCAGCGCCGGGGCGTACCGGTCGACCCGGCCGAACGGCCGGGCGGCGGCCACCGCCGCCCCCGGCCCGACCGCCACCGAGCAGCGCACCGACTCGGACAGCGAGCCCGGGACGGTGCCCCACGGCAGCCGCTCCTGGTTGTGCAGCACGACGCTCTCCTGGTCGGGCAGGTTCGCGCCGATGCCGTCCGGCTGCTCCACGGTGACCGCCGCCGGCGGGCATCCGCCGGCCTGCCGGCTGCCGTTCCACGCCGCGTAGCTGCCCGCGCCGAGGGTCAGCCAGCCGTCGACCGGGCAGGTCGGCCGGTGCGCGGAGCGCACCGACAGCGAGCCGATGGAGCCCCGCTGGGCCATCCGCCACAGCGTCGGGGTGGTCTGCGGGTCGACGTCCTCCCAGCGGAGCCCGGCCACCCCGGCCAGCACCACGTAGTCGGCGCTGCGACCGGGGGCCTCCGCCGTCGGCCGGGCCGCCAGCGCGGTGACGCCGAGCGCCACCACGACCAGGGTGAGCAGGGCGGGGGCGAGTCTGCGCAGCATCACCGGCGTCCCGTCGAGGGGGTGTCGGCGCCGGGGGTGGCCGGGCCGGCGGCGTCCGGGGCCAGCTCGCGGTAGAGGGCGGCGAGCTGGGCCAGGGTGTCCGCCTCGGTGGGCCAGTCGGCGGCCCGGGCGGCCCCCCGGCGGGCCAGGTCGGCGCGACGGGCCGGGTCGTCGAGCAGTCCACGCACGGCCGCGTCGACCTCGTCCACGTCGCCCGGCGGCACCAGCACCGCGGCGTCGCCGACCAGCTCGGGCAGGCCGCCGACGGCGGTGGCCACCAGCGGTACGCCGGCCCGCAGCGCCTCCTGCGCGAAGAGCTGGCGGGCCTCCCAGTCGCTGGTCACCACCGCCAGGTCGGCGCCGGCCAGCAGGTCGGCCACGTCGGTGCGGTGGCCCAGCAGGGTGACCGGGGCGCGGGCGGCGGAGACCCGGGCGGCCAGCGGCAGGTACGCCGGGCCGCTGCCGGCGATCACCACCACCGGCGGCGGGGTCCGGGCGCGCCACCGGGCGGCCGCGTCGACCAGCAGGTCGTACCGCTTCTGCGGGTGCAGCCGACCGACGGAGACCACCAGCGGCTGGTCCGCGGCGACGCCGAACTCGGCCCGGACGGCGGCCCGGCGGCGGCGCGGCGCGGGCAGCGTCGGCGCGGCTACCGGGGCGAGCCGGGCGTCCGCGGCGCCCAGCTCGGCGGCCCGCGCCACCAGGTCGGCGGAGGCGCCGAGGGTGACCCGGGCGCCGCGGGCGACGATCCGCTCGACCAGCCGGGACAGGCCGCCGCGCAGGCCGCCGGCGAGCACCGCGTTGTGCCAGGTGACCACCACCGGAGCGGCGGGCCGGGCGAGCACCGCGACCAGCCCGGCCCGCAGGCCGTGGGCGTGCAGCACGTCGACCGGCTCGGCGCCGAGCGCCCGGCGCAGCGCGGCCACCGCCCGCGCGTCGGCCGGGGTGGGGCTGGCCGGGATCTCCACCGGGTGGAAGCGGGCCCCGGCGCCGGTGAAGTCGAACTGTTCCTGGGTCGCGGCCGGGCCGCAGACCAGCACCCGGACGCCGGCGGCGGCCAGCCCGGCGGCCAGCGAGCGGACGTGCTGGCCGACCCCGCCGGTGCTGGAGGCGAGCAGCAGACCGACCGTGCCGTGCCAGCCGGGAACCGGTGCCGGTTGTGTCACCACGACCCCCTCCGCCCGGCGACCGCCGACCGCCGGTCACCCGTCCCCCGCCGTACCGGATTCATCGGGCACGACTCCCGTCGCCGGCCGTGCGGCCCGCGGGCGCACGCCACGCGCTCACCGGGACACCGTCTCCTTCCCGTCTCCCCGCTCCGGGGGCACGCCGTCGGGCCGCGCCCCGCCGGCCCGGCGCCCCCGACCGAGCCGCCGCAGCACCCCCGCGAGCAGCGGCTGCACGTCCCGCCGGTCCACCAGCCGGGCCACGGCGAGGAACACCACGCCGACCAGGACTCCGGACAGCATGCCCTGCACGAGTGCCGCGAGTGTCGTCGGGGTCCCGTCACCGGCCGCCGCCAGCCAGTGTGCCGCCGCGGCGCCGGCCACCGCGGCCAGCACGCCGGCGAGCAGTCCGGCACCACCCGCCCGGGCCGCCCCGGCGAGCGCGGCGGCCCCGGCCGAGCGGCGCACCGCGACCAGCAGCAGCCCACCGAGCACCAGCATCCCGACCGAGTTGGCCAGGGCGACGGCGGGCACCCGGTCGCGCAGCGGCAGCAGCGCGCCGAGGGCCAGCGCCGCCGCCGGCACCACCAGGAAGCCGGCGGCGATCGCGCCGGTCGCCGCCCGGGTCTCGCCCCGGGCGTAGAGCGCGCGGCTCAGCAGGGCGAACAGTCCGTAGCCGAGCAGTCCGGGGGCGAAGCCGGCGACCGCCCCGGCGGCGGTGGACGCCGCCGCGCCGTCGAAGAAGAAGTGCCCGACCGGACCGGCCGCGCCGACCAGCGCCGCGGCGCCGAGGAAGCTGAACAGCAGCACCCCGCGCACCGCCGGGGCGAGCGTGGCGCGGTAGCCGTCCTCGTCGCCGGCCGCCCGGGCTGCCACCAGGGTGGGGTACGCGGCGACCGCCAGCGGCACCGCCAGCACCGCCCACGGCAGCAGGTAGACGGCCTGCGCCAGGTTGTAGACACCGGGGTTGGCCGCGGCGCCGTAGGTGACCTGGTTGAGGCTGACGATCAGCGCGACCTGCTGCGCCGTGACCGTCACCGCCCCGGCCACCGCCAGCCCACCCACCCGGGCGCGGGCCTCGGCGGGAAAGCCGAACCCGAACCGCGGCGCGAGTCGCAGCCGGCGGACCGGGATCAGCAGGGACAGCGAGAGCACCACCACGCCGGCCGTGGTACCGGCCGCCAGGAACAGCTCCCCGCTCCGGCTCACGTCGGTGACCGTGGCCAGCCGGCCCTCGGCCGCGGTGAACCCGAGGTAGACCACGATCACGGTGAGGCTGGACAGCAGCGGCGCGATCACCGGCCAGGCGAACCGGCGGTGCGCCTGGAGCACGCCGGTGAGCACGATGCCCACCCCGTAGAGCGGCAGCTGCGGGGCGAAGACCCGCAGCATCCGCTCGCCGCTGTGCTGCTGGGCCGCGCTCAGGCCCTCGCCGAGCGCCCCGACCAGCGGCCCGGCGAACAGCACCACCAGCAGGGCCAGCGGCACCAGCAGGGCCAGCGTCCAGCAGAGCAGGGCGCCGGTGGTACGGGCCACGCTCGCCCGGTCCCCCGCCGCCACCGGGCCGGCCAGCAGCGGCACGACCAGACTGGCCAGCGCCCCACCGGCGACGATCTCGAAGATGAAGTTCGGCACCTGGTTGGCGACGACGTACGTGCCGCCGAGGTCGGTGGGGGCCAGCGTCCAGGTGAACACGGCGGTACGGCCGAAGCCGGCGAGCCGGCTGAGCACGGTGAGGACGGCGATGAGCGCGGCCGCTCCGGCGACACGGCCGGTGCCGGCGAGGGGTGCCGGTGTGGTCACGTCAGTCGGCGCGACGGCCCAGCGCGTCGAGTTCGCGCAGCCCGGGGGTGCGCTGGATGACCTGGGTGAAGCTCACCTTCTCGCTGGCCGCGGTGAGGCCGGCGAGCACGGCGAGCACGCCGGCCCGGCCGACCGGGCCGGTCCGGGCGGCCAGCGCGACGCCGAGCAGCGCGCCGAGAGCGTTCGCGCCGCTGTCGCCGACCATCACCCGCTCGCCGAGGTCGTCGGGGAGCAGGCCGGCGGCGGCGCCCACCGCGCCCGCGGCGATCCCGCCGTGCGGGCCGCCGGCCAGCGGCGCGCCGAGCAGCATTCCGGACTTCAGCGCCCGCCCGGGGCGCAGGTCGAGCAGGTTGAGCAGGTTGGCGGTGCCGGCCACCACCCCCGCGCCGAGCAGCACGTCCACGCCGCGGCCGAACGCGCGCTGACCCTGCCGGCGGGGGTGCGCGGCGACCCGGGGGTCGGTGGCGAGCAGGGCGGCGGCGCCGAGACCGGCCGCGCCCACCCCGATGATCTTGATCAGGCCGGCGGTGACCCGCCCCTCGCGCAGCGCGGCGAGGTGCCCGGCGAAGCCCTTGGCGGTCTTCTGCTCCGGCCGCCCCCCGACCACGTCGTCGTAGAGCCCGACCGCGCCCGCCCCGACGCCGGCGACCAGCGCGGCGGCACCCGAGGCGGCGCTGGTCGCGCCGAACGCGCCCGCCCCGGCCGCGCCCACGGCCAGGGCCGGCCCGGCGGCCAGGCTGACCGCGCGGCCGCGGAAGTTCGTCCGGTCCAGCGCCGGCCCGACCGGGGCGGTACGCACCTCGCGCAGCGCGTACCGGGCGGCGGCCGCACCGGCCCCGGCGATCAGCAGTCGACCCAGCAGGCTCAAGCCGTTCCCCCGCTCCGCTCGGCGGCGGCCGTCGCGCCACCGCGGCCCGGCCCGTCCACGGCCGGCAGGCCGGACACCCGGGTACGTCCTTCGCTCACTGGGACAGTCTAGGCAGCAGCGAGGCGGCATTGTCGCCGACGCCGTACTGTCCGGCCTTCTTCTCGTTGAGCTGCTGCACCAGCGCCAGGGTGGTGACCAACTGGCCCTGGATGGTGTTGGCGTTGTCAATGGTGGAGATGGTCTGGGTCAGCACCGGGTCGCCGCGCACGATGGCCACCAGGTTGCCGCCGGCCGAGCCGGTGCCGCCGACCACGATCGCGCCGGTGCGGTCGAACTGCTCGGCGACCTTGACCACCGACTCGTCCTTCTTGGCCGAGTCCTTGTCGACGTACGGCTGCCCGCTGACCACCACCACGGCCTCCGCCGCCCCGGTCACCCGGTCCTCGGTGGTGAGGTAGCCGGCGTTGCTGTACGCGGCCAGCACCGCCCGCCGGTCGGCCTCGCTGACCGGGGCCGCCCCCGGCGACCGGTCGAGCAGCACGCTGGCCAGCAGGGCGCTGGAGGTCTCCACGCCGTGCCCGTTGCCCGGCAGGCCGGAGGTCGGCGCGCTGGTCGGGCGGGCGGCGGTCACCGCCAGCTCCAGCAGGTTGTTGTTGTTGTCCGGGTTGATGAACTTGTCCTGCAGGTCGACCCGGCCGGTGACGTCGGCGCCGGCCAGCTGGAGCATCTTCACCACGCCCTCGGTGTGGTCGCGACCGGTGGGCAGGCTGAGCACCAGCACCCGCTTGCCGGCGAGCCGGCCGGGCAGGACGACCTGGGCGATCTCGGCCGCGAAGTCCTCCTCCATCTCCAGCTCCCGCTCCAGGTTGTTGACCGTCTGGCGCATCTGCTGGTTGTCCTTGCGCAGGGCGTTGACGTTCTCCTTGAGCGAGTCGGCCACCGGGCCGTTGAGGGCGGCCGTGCCGACCACCAGGCCGATCGCCAACGCCAGGAACACCGCGGTCAGGGACACCACGTGGTAGCGGAAATTGATCACGCTTGCAGCCTCTTGATCGTCGGGGAGCTAGAAGAGCTGGCCGAGCTGGAACACGAAATTGTCCCACCACTCGGAGACCACGCCCAAATACGCCTTGCCGACGGTGGAGACCGCCACGGCGGAGGCCATCGCGGCGACCGCCGAGAGGACCAGCAGCAGCAGCGACGAGCCGGAGATGCTCTGCCGGTAGAGCCGGCTGACGCCCTTGGCGTCGACCAGCTTCCCGCCGACCTTGAGCCGGGTGAGGAACGTCGAGGCCATCCCGCCGCGCCCCTTGTCGAGGAACTCCACCAGGGTGGCGTGGGTGCCGACCGCGACCAGCAGCGAGGCGCCCTTCTCGTCGGCCAGCAGCATGGCGAGGTCCTCGCTGGTCGCGGCGGCCGGGAAGGTCACCGCCGGGACGCCCAGCCCGGTGACCCGGGCCAGTCCGGGCGCCCGGCCGTCGGGGTAGGCGTGCACGATCACCTCGGCGCCGCAGCGCAGCACGTCGTCGGTGACCGAGTCCATGTCGCCGATGATCATGTCGGGCGTGTAGCCGGCCTCGACGAGGGCGTCCGCGCCGCCGTCCACGCCGATCAGCACCGGCTTGAACTCCCGGATGTAGGGGCGCAGCACGTCCAGGTCGGCCTTGTAGTCGTAGCCGCGGACCACGATCAGGCAGTGCCGGCCCTGGATCTGGGTCTGGATCTCCGGTACGCCGACGCCGTCGAGGAGCAGGTCGCGCTCCTGCTTGAGGTAGTCCATGGTGTTGGCGGCGAACGCCTCCAACTGCACCGAGAGCCCCTCCCGGGCGTCGGCCATCGCCTTGGCCACCGTCTCGGCGTCCTGCAGGCTGCCGTGCGCCACCGGCTCGTCGCCGACGTACACGGTGTTGCCCTCGATCCGGACGACGTCGCCCTCGCGGATCTGCTCGAAGATGCTCTCGCCCAGGTCGTCCAGGAGCGGGATGCCCGCGCCGATCAGCACCTCCGGGCCGAGGTTCGGGTAGCGACCGGAGACCGACGGCTTGGCGTTGAGCACCGCGGCGACACCGACGGCGACCAGTGAGTCAGCGGCGACCCGGTCCAGGTCGACATGGTCGATGACCGCGATGTCGCCGGGACGCAGCCGCCCGACCAGCCGCTTCGTACGGCGATCGAGCCGGGCGGTGCCGACGATCCGGCCCGGTTCCGTGATCCGGGTCCGGCGCAACGTGGGTAGACGCATCGTGACCATCCTGGCATGTGAGGCAGGGTTTGCTGTCGCGACATGCCTGAGCAGGGCCGCCTACCCAGGGAAGCACACCGGGACGCGCCCCGGTGTGCCTGTGGTCACAATCGGCGGGGTCACGGCCGCCTTTCCCGGGCCGCCACCGCCAACAACTCCTCGGCGTGGGCGATACCCAGGTCCGAGTCCGGCAAACCGGCGAGCATCCGAGCCAGCTCCCGGGCGCGTTCGGTGTCCTCCACGACGCGCACCCCGCTGGTGGTGACCGCGCCCCCGGTGTCCTTCGCCACCACCAGGTGCCGGTCGGCGAACGCGGCCACCTGCGGCAGGTGGGTGACCACCAGCACCTGGTGACTGCGGGCCAGCCGGGCCAGCCGGCGGCCGATCTCCACCGCGGCCTGGCCGCCGACCCCGGCGTCGACCTCGTCGAAGACCAGCGTGGGTGGGCCGCCGGAGCCGGCGAAGACCACCTCGATGGCGAGCATCACCCGGGACAGCTCACCGCCGGAGGCGCCGCGCTGCAGCGGCAGCGCCGGCGCGCCGGGGTGGGCGAGCAGGCGCAGCTCGACCTCGTCGCCGCCGTCCGGGCCCACGCCGACCTCGACCCCGTTGACCGGCAACGCCGGCTCGGCCCGCCCGGCCGGGCGGGGCAGCACCGCCACCTCGATCCGGGCGTGCGGCATGGCCAACCCGGCCAGCTCGACGGTGACCTGCTCGGCGAACCGGGCGGCCGCCTCGCGGCGCGAGGTCGACACCCGGCCGGCCAGGTCGGCCACCTCGCCGGCCAACCGCTGGGCCTCCCGGTCCAGCTCGTCGAGGAGCTCGTCGGAGGTGTCCAGGTCGGACAGCCGGGTGCGGGCCCGCTCGGCCCAGGCGATCACCCCGTCCACGTCGTCGGCGTACTTACGGGTCAGCGCGCGCAGCGCCGCCCGGCGCTCGTAGACGGCCTGCAACCGGGCCGGGTCGGCGTCGAGCGTGGCCAGGTAGGCCGACAGCTCGGCGGAGACGTCGGCGACCAGGGTGGCCGCCTCCTCCAGCCGCGCCGCCAGCTCGCCCAGCGCCGGGTCGGTGCCGGCCTGCGCCTCCAGGGTGCGCCGCGCAGTGCCGAGCAGGGCTGTCGCGTCCGGCGTGTCGTCGGCGGCCTCCACCCCGCCGGCGACGCACTGCTGGGCCAGCCCGGCCGCGGTGCGCAGCCCCTCGGCGTGCTCCAGCCGCTGCGCCTCGGCCTTCAGCTCGTCGTCCTCGCCGGGCTGCGGGTCGACCCGGGTGATCTCGTCCAGGCCCAGCCGCAACAGGTCGGCCTCCTGGTTGCGCTCGCGGGCGTTGCGCCGCCGGTCGGCCAGGTCGTCGACCACCCGCCGCCAGCCGGTGTACGCCTCGCGCAGCGCGTCGAGCAGCTTCTCGTGCTCCGGGCCGGCGAACCGGTCGAGCGCCGCCCGCTGCTCGGCCGGGCGCAGCAGCCGCAGCTGGTCGGACTGGCCGTGCACGGCCACCACCTGCTCACCGACCTCGCCGAGCATGGAGACCGGCATGCTGCGGCCGCCCAGGTGCGCCCGGGACCGGCCCTCGACGGTGACCGTGCGGCTGAGCAGCACCGAGCCGTCCTCGTCGGGCTCGCCGCCCGCGTCGGTGATCCGGGCGTGCACCGTCTCGGCGACCCGGCCGGCCAGCCGCAGCCGCCCCTCCACCACGGCGCGACCCGGCTCGGCCCGCACCCGCCCGGCGTCGGCCCGGCCACCGAAAAGCAGGCCGAGGCCGGTCACCACCATGGTCTTGCCCGCACCGGTCTCGCCGGTGATGACGTTCATCCCGCCGGTCAACGGCAGCGTGGTGTCCTCGATGACGCCCAGTCCGGTGATGCGCAGCTCTTCCAGCACAGCACCCGACAGTAGACGCGGCCCCCGACAGTTGACCAGCCGGCGAGGCCGTGGGTCGCGGCGTCGTACAGTTCAGCCCCGTGTTGGACGTGATCGGCCTGACCGTGGACGAGGAGGAGCTGTACCGCTGCCTCGTCCAGCTCACCGTGGCCCGGGTCGACGAGCTGGCCCGGCGGCTGCGCCGCCCGCGCGCCGAGGTCGTCGCCCAGCTGGCCGCCCTGCGCGGCAAGGGGTTGGTGCTGCCGACCGGGCCCGACCCGGACGGGCCGCTGCGGCCGCTGGCGCCCGACGTCGCGCTCGGCGAGGCGCTGCTGCGCCGGCAGGAGGCGCTGGAGGCGGCCCGGGTGGCGGTCACCCGGCTGACCGAGGAGTACCGCGCCGGCCTGCGCCGACACGACGCCGACCACCTGGTCGAGGTGATCACCGGGGCCGGGGTGCTCCGGGAACGGCTGCGCGACCTGCAGAACTCGGCGCGCGACGAGGTGCTGTGGTTCTGCCGGGCCAACCCGCTGGCGATGTCGGGCGAGGAGAACCTCGAGGAGTTCGACGCGCTGGCGCGCGGGGTGCGCTACCGGGCCATCTACGAGCGGGAGATGCTCCTCGAACCGGGCGCGCTGGCCGACGTGGAGCGGGGGGTCCGGGCCGGCGAACAGGCCCGGGTGCTGGACCGGTTACCGGTCCGGCTGGCCATCGTGGACGCCCGGACGGCGGTCTGCCCGCTGGTGCCCGACCGGGACAGCGGCGAGCCGACCGCCGCGGTGATCGGCAGCAGCCAACTGCTCGACGCGCTGATCGCCCTCTTCGAGAGCCACTGGCGGGTGGCGATCCCGCTGCGGTCGGCCACCGCGCCGGCCGGTGACGACGCCGACGGTTACCAGCCGGACGCCGACGAGGTGCGGCTGCTCTCGCTCTTCGTGGCCGGGGTGCCGGACAAGTCCATCGCCTCCCAGCTCGGGGTGAGCCGGCGTACCGTGCAGCGCCGGCTGGCCGACCTGATGACGGCCGCCGGGGTGGACACCCGCCCGGGGTTGGCCTACCAGGCCGCCCGGCGCGGCTGGCTCTGACCCGCCCGGCTTCCCACCACCGGCCGCGCCGTCCCCGGCACCCGGGCCGCCGGCACCTGTCGCCGGCCGCGCCGCCCCCCGGCACCCGCCGCCGCCGGCATCCGCCACCCGAAGGCGGTGCCGGCGGCGACGGGCCGCGGCCCGGTCCGGCTGCCGACCAACGCTCGGTGGCAGCCGGACGGGCCGGCGGTGCGTCCGCGCGGGTGAGGGGGGTCGACCCCGCGCGGACGCCGGCTCAGCGCAGGCCGTACGCGTCGATCACGGTCTGGTCGACGACGTTGCCGGCGCGGTCGGCGGCGTGCACCCGCAGTGACACCGCTCCCGTGCCCGCCGGCACCAGCGCGGTGTAGCGGGTGCCCGAGCCGCGCACCGACACCGACCGCCAGGTCGCGCCGGAGTCGAGGGACACCTCCACCCGCAGGCTGGTGCCCTTCGGCGCCGGTACGCCGGCCGGCTGGCGCAGCGTCAGACCGATCCGGTGCCCGTGCCGGCCGGACACCTCGCCGCGCAGGCCGGCCGGCACCTGGTAGTCCACCTGCAGCAGCGACAACGGCCGCGCCGCGTCGCCGGCCGGCCGGGCCGAGCCGAACTGCCAGCTCGTCTCGGTCCGGGTGGCCCAGCGCCACTCCTCCGACGAGCGGCGGGTGGTCAGGTCAAGCCGGTAACGGGCGGCCTGCGGGGTGGTGGCCACCGGCGCCCAGCCGCCGCTGAAGTCGGCGATCTGCTGCCCGTCCCGGCTGAGCCGGGCCTCGACCACGTCCTGCTCCTCGCTGGTGCCGGCGACGCCGAAGTGCCCGTCGGCGTCGACGAACTCGGCGACCCGCAGGTCCAGGGTGTCCCCGGTGCGTCGCGGCACCGGGGCGCCGGCGGCCGGCACGGCCGGCCGAACCACCGGCCCGTGCCAGGTCTCGGTGTCCCGGTCGGTGCCGGTGTACCGGCGCGGCTGCTGGGTCAGCCCGCCGAGCAGCCGACCCCAGCTCGACCAGGTGAGCCGGTGCATCACCCGGTGCTGCCACCACGAGTCGCCGGCGCTCACCCACTCCTGCCGGGTGCTGCCGCTGCGCGCGATCCGCTGGTCGTCGTTCCAGGAGTACTCCTGCCAGGGACGCCAGCCGAACCGCTGCTCCTTGGTCCAGTCCAGCCCGCCGGTGTCGGCGTAGCGCGTGGTCACCTCGGCGGTGTTCGCCGCGGTCACCTTGTGCACGATCCGCTCCGGCACCCGGCCCCTCGACACCTGGAACACGTCGTACAGGTAGGGGCTGTCCACGGTCAGCGTGAGGTCCAGCGTCGCGCGCCCGGTGCGGGCCGCCGCGATCATCGGCTGGCCGTCGTCGTACGCGACCACCATGGCCGGGACGGGCAGCCGGTCGCCGACCGGGTTCCAGACCGTCCACGCGCTCCAGTCCGCCGGGCGGACGATGAGCACCACCGCCACGCCGGCCGCGGCGGCCGCGGCGACCTGCTCCTCCTCCGAGCGCTCCGGGTCGGCGGTGAGCAGCGCGGCGGCGCCCCGGGCCCGGGCCAGTTCGGCGGCGCTGCCGGTGCCGGCCCAGACCAGCGGCAGCTTCCGCCGCCCGGTGGGGGCCGGGGACTGGTGCAGCAGGTTGATGTCCAGCGGGCCGGCCACCTTGCTGACCGTGGCGTCCACCATCGGCTTGACCAGCTGCCAGCGGGAGGAGAACTCGAACTCGCCGCGGCTGACCGGGCGGGTCGGGGTCACGTTCACCTGCTGGATCGTGCTGAACGTCATCACGCCGTGGTCGACCTGCCGGCCGTTGCCGAAGACGCGGTGCTCGTAGAAGCTGATCGCCGCGCGCTGCTCCGCCGGCTTCGGCGTCTCGATCCGCACCGGTGTGCCCTTGCGCGGGTCGAGCAGCACGGTGAGGTCCCGGTCGACCGTCAGCTCCGGGTCGGTGACCAGGGTGATCTGCTCGTCCAGCGGGGCGCCGTGCTCGATCAGCGCCTGGAGCAGGTACGGCCCCTCCTCGACCTGCACCTGTACGTCGCCGCCGAAGGTGTAGAGCAGCCGGTCCGACTCGGGGTGCTCGCCGAAGAGGGTGATGACCGGCGCCGGGCCGGGCTGTCCGGTGATGCCCAGCGCGCGGAGGGTCACGGTGTGCTGCGGGCCGCTGAGGGTGAACCCGACGGCGGTCCGTACCGTCACGCCGTCCGCGCCGGTCGCCACCAGCCAGCCGCCGTGCGGGCCGCGGTCCAGCTTGGCCGGGTCGGCCCGCAGCGGCACGGCGACGCTGCCGCCGGCCGGCACGGTCACCTCGGCCGCGCCGACGGACACGCCGTCGGTCTCGGCCGCGCCGCTGTCCAGGTTGCGCAACTCCAGGCCCAGCCGCAGGGTCTGCGCCGCCGCGGTGCCGTTGGTGTACGTGACGGTCCGCTCGGCGGCCGCGTCGCCGGTCAGCCGGCCGAAGTCGGCGGTGGCCGAGCCGTACACCCGCTGGCTCAGCGCCCGGGGCACGTCGACCCGGCCGCCGCCCTGCTCGTAGACGGTCAGCTCGGGGTTGCCCTTCGCGGTGCTGACCAGCGCGTCCTTGAGCTGCCCGGCGGTCCAGTCCGGATGCTCCTGGGCGAGGATGGCGGCCGCGCCGGCCACGTGCGGGGTGGCCATCGACGTGCCGGACGCTCCCGTGTACGCCTCCCCCACCGGGGTGCCCATGCCGGTGCCGGCGGCCCGGGCGGCGACGATGCCGACGCCCGGCGCGGTGATCTCCGGCTTCAGGCCGCTGTCGCCGATCCGGGGGCCACGGCTGGAGAAGTCGGCCAGCTGGTCGGCGCGGTCCACCGCGCCGACGGTGAGCGCCGCGTTCGCCGCGCCCGGGGCGCCGACGGTGCGGGCCGCGCCCTCGTTGCCGGCGGCGACCACGAAGAGCGCCCCGGTCTGCGCGGTCAGGTCGTTGAGCGCCTCGCTCATCGGGTCGGTGCCGTCGGTGGGGCCGCCGCCGAGGCTCATGTTGACCACCTTCGCGCCGGAGTGCACGGCCCACTCCATGCCCGCGATGATCGCCGACTCGTAGCCGCTGCCGCCGTCGTCGAGCACCTTGCCGACGAGCAGCCGCGCGCCGGGTGCCACGCCCTTGCGCAGCCCGTCCGAGGCCGCGCCGCTGCCGGCGATGGTGGCCGCCACGTGGGTGCCGTGGCCGTGCCCGTCGCGGGCGCTCCCGGTGCCGGAGAAGTCCTGGCTCTCGGCGATCCGGCCGGCCAGGTCCGGGTGGTCGGCGTCGGCGCCGGTGTCGAGCACCGCGACCCGCACCCCGGCGCCGTCCCGGCCGGCGGCCCAGGCCGTCGGCGCGCCGACCTGCGGCACGCTGTGCTCCAGCGCCGGGCGGACTCGTCCGTCCAGCCAGACCTGGGCGATGCCGGCGCCGAGCCGGGCCGGGCCGTCGGCGGCGGTACGGGCGGCCGGCGCGGCCCGCAGCGCGGTCCACAGGCCACCGAGGTCGCCCTTGCCGACCCGCAGGGAGGCGCCGTTGATGCTCTCCAGCGGCC
This sequence comes from Micromonospora echinaurantiaca, assembly GCF_900090235.1. Lineage (NCBI taxonomy): Bacteria > Bacillati > Actinomycetota > Actinomycetes > Micromonosporales > Micromonosporaceae > Micromonospora > Micromonospora echinaurantiaca. The sequence continues at coordinate 3,821,701 of NZ_LT607750.1, forward strand.
GCGCGCCGGTGGCCCCGGCGAGCGGGCGGACCCGACCGGCGGCCGGCTCCTGGTAACGCACGATCAGCGGCAACGCGCCCTGGTCGGCGTCGCCGTAGCCGTCCGCGGCCAACTCATGCACGTCGAAGAGGTCCGGGTCGAGCACCCCGGCGGAGAGGTACGGCACGACGTCGCTGGGCAGCACCCGCACCCCGCCGTCGACCTCGATGGTCTGGAAGGTGACCCGCTCGCGGCCGGGGCCGGGGCGGACGGTGGCGGCCACCCGGCCGGGTGCGGCCGAGGACAGCTCGACCTGGTCACCGGTGATCAGGGTGATCCGGACGGGCGCGGCGCCGCCCGGGGCGGGTGTGCCCGGGGTCGGGCCGGTGGGTCGGTCGGGCGGGGCGGCGGACGCCGGGGCGGCGAGTCCGACCACCAGCGCGCCGACCGCGCCGGCGGCGAGCCAGCGTGGGGGCCAGTGCATGGATGAGCTCCTCTACTCCAGGGCCGGCACCGGTGGGAACCGACCGATCGGAGTCTGCGACGGAGATCATCCTGCGGTCACTAGCGACGGTTGCCGCACCGGCGACATGTCGCCAGGTGGACACCCGCGCGACGGCGCGGGTCGGCCCGGTGTTCACCGTCGGGCCGCCGCGCCGCCAATGTGCCCTGCGGCAGGGGCTGGTCGCGGGTCAGCGGCGGGAGCCGCGCCAACCGTGCACGGGCAGCCCGAACTTGGCCACCAACCGGTCGGTGAAGGGGCGGGCCCGCAGCCGGACGATGCGCACCGGCAGCGCCCCGCGCCGCACCGTCACCCGGGCCCCGGGCGGCAGGTCGTAGACCCGCCGGCCGTCGCAGCTGAGCACCGCCAGGGTGGTGAACGGGTCGACGGTGATCGCGAAGGTGGAGGTGGGCGCGGTGACCAGCGGGCGGCTGAACAGCGCGTGCGCGCTGATCGGCACCAGCAGCAGCGCCTCCACCTCCGGCCAGACCACCGGCCCTCCGCCCGAGAACGCGTACGCGGTGGAGCCGGTGGGGGTCGCGCAGACCACGCCGTCGCAGCCGTAGCGGGACAGCGGCCGACCGTCCACGTCGACGAGCAGTTCGAGCATCTGGGCCCGCTCGCCCTTCTCGACGCTGATCTCGTTGAGCGCCCAGGACTCGATGGTCGGGCCACCGTCGAACTCGGCGGTGACGTCCAGGGTGAGCCGTTCGTCCACCGTGTAGTTCCGGCCGACCACGTCGCGTACCGCGCTGTCCAGGTCGTCGATCTCGGCCTCGGCCAGGAAGCCGACCTTGCCGAGGTTGATGCCGAGCAGCGGCACCTTCGCCGGCCGGGCCAGCTCGGCGGCGCGCAGGAAGGTGCCGTCCCCGCCGAGGGCGAAGACGATCTCGGCGCCCTCGGCGGCCTTCGGGCCGGTCACCGGGATCACCCCGGGCAGGTCGAGGTCGTCGGCCTCCTCGGCGACCACCCGCACCTCGAAGCCGGCCGCGATCAGGTCGGCCGCCACCGCCCGGGCGTGCTCGGTGCTGCGCCGGCGGCCGGTGTGCGTCACCAGCAGGGCGGTCCGGCTCACCGGACCGTCCGTTCCGACCGGGGCGCGGACCGGCCGCGCACGTCCCCGCCGTTCGCGACCGCGCTCACCCGGCCACCTCCTCCGTCGCCGCGTCCGGCACGTCGCCGGACGCCGCCGGACCGCCCGGCCCGGCCGCCACCACGGCCCGCACCCGCTCCGGGTCGGCCGGTGGTGCGTCCCGGCGTAACCATACGAAGAACTCGACGTTGCCGCTCGGCCCGGGCAGCGGGCTGGCGGCCACGTCGGCGAGCCCCAGCCCGAGCTGCGCGGCGGCGGCCGCCACGTCCAGCACCGCCTCGGCCCGCAGCGCCGGGTCGCGGACCACCCCGCCCGCGCCGACCCGCTCCTTGCCCACCTCGAACTGCGGCTTCACCATCAGCGCCAGGTCACCGTCCGCGCCGGTGCAGCCCGCTAGCGCCGGCAGCACCAGGCGCAGGGAGATGAACGACAGGTCGGCCACGGTCAGCTCGACGGGCCCGCCGATGGCCTCCGGGGTGAGCGTACGGACGTTGGTGCGCTCGAAGACGTGCACCCGGGCGTCGTTGCGCAGCGGCCAGGCGAGCTGGCCGTACCCGACGTCGACGGCGACCACCTCGGCCGCGCCGGCGCGCAGCAGCACGTCGGTGAAGCCGCCGGTGGAGGCGCCGGCGTCCAGACAGCGGCGGCCGGCCACCCGCAGCCCCGGGCCGAACGCGGCCAGCGCGCCGGCCAGCTTGTGCCCGCCCCGGGAGACGTACTCCGAGCTGGGGTCCTCGCCGGTGACCAGCAGCGGGTCGGCCGGGTCCACCATCGCGGCGGCCTTGCGGGCCGGCACCCCGCGCAGCTGCACCCGGCCGGCCTCCACCAACGCGGCGGCCTGCTCGCGCGAGCGGGCCAGACCGCGGCGGACGAGTTCGGCGTCCAGCCGGTTACGACGTGCCATGGGTGGTTCTCCGGTCTCCTCAGGCCTGGTCGATGGTGGCGAGGGTCTCCCGCAGCGTCTCGTAGGCCGCCTCGTACTGCGCGATCTGGTCCGCCGGGGCAAGGTCCGCCGCATTGATCATCGCCTGGACGGCGGCGTCGACGGCGGGGTGGCGAACCTCGCCGGTGTCGTCGAGCACCGCCGGACGCGGTGCGCCGGGCGGCGGCCCGGGACGAGCGCCCGGCGGCGGTCCGGGACGGGCGCCGGGCGGCGGTCCGGGACGGGCCGGGCCGGTCACCGCGCGCCTCGACGGGTCGGCGCGGACCTCACTCGGCACCGCCCGGCTGTTGCTTGCGCGGCGGCGCCTTCTTCACCGGCCGGGCCGGCTCGGCCTGGCCGGCCTCATCCTGGGCCGGGGTGACGGTGGCCGGCGGCTTCTTGACCACGGCCTTCTTCGCGACCGCCTTCTTCGCGACCGCCTTCTTCGCGACCGCCTTCTTCGCGACCGCCTTCTTCGCGACGGCCTTGGTCGGCACGGCCGGTTCCGCCGCACCCGGCGCCTCGGCGTCCGGCGTCGGCCCGCCCGGCGCCTCGGTGGCCGGGGCCGGGGCGGGTGCCTGCGGTACGGGGCCGGACGGGCCGCCCTTGGCCTCGCGCACCTGGCGCTCCAGCTCGTGTACCCGGCGGGTCAGCTCGGCGACCTCGTCGGCGGTGGCCAGGCCCACCGCGCCGAGCGCGCGGTCGACCTCGAAGCGGACCAGCTTGGTCAGCGCCTCCCGGTTGGCGGCGCCGGTGGAGAGCAGTTCCTCGGCGAGGCCCTGGAGTTGGGCGGCGGTCGCCCCGCCGGAGCCGACGAGCCGACGGACGGCGTCCTGGGCCTTCTTCCGGGGCGCCTCCGTCAGGCCCATGGCCAGCTCGAGGTAGGCGCGCCACGCGTCCTGCATGCCTGAGTCCTTCCGCGGGGTGGAGGTGTGCAGGTGTCACGCTACCGGCCCGGCGGGGCACCCCGTGCGGTACGGTGCCGGGGACGGCGTGGCTACCGGTGAGGGGGCGATGTGGCCAGCGTGGACGAGTGCCGACAGGCGTTGCAGGACCTGGCCGACCGGCTGGACCGCAACGCGGAGACGGTGCGGGAACGGGTCGACCTGGACCGCACGCTGGCCTGCCGGATCACCGACCTGGACACCGCCTTCCACGGGCGGATCGCCGACGGCCGGCTGGTCGAGATGACCGACGGCGACGACCCGAAAGCCAAGATCGCGTTGAGCACCAGCAGCGACGACCTGGTCGCCCTGGTCCGCGGCGAACTGGACGTGACCCGCGCCGTGGCGTCCCGCCGGGTGTCGATCAAGGCGAGCCCGTTCGACCTGATGAAGCTGCGCAAGCTGCTCTGACCGTCCGGCTGGCCGGGTCGGTCCGCGGCTGACGGGGCCGACGGTCGGCGGCAGCGGACGTGACCCCCGTGCCGACCGTGCGGCTGGCCGGCGGCGGGCATCCGGCAGCGTGGCCGCCCGTGCCCGCCGGGTGCGTACCCTCAGCCGGTCAGGCCGAGCGCCGCCAGGGCCTGGCCCGCCTCCGCCGACGCGGCGCGCACCGGCGCCGGCCGCGGCGCGGACCAGGCGGCCGCGCAGAGCGCCGCCAACGCGTCCAGCGTCCGGCCCGCGCCGGACAGCTCCAGCGCCCCGTCGCGGTCCGCCACCGACCAACCGGCGGCGTCCGCCGGGGCGGGCACCCGCACCACGGCCGCCGGGTCGAAGAGCCCCGTCAGGTCCACCGAGACGTACGTGGGCCGGCGCTCGGCCGGGGCGGCGAGCAGCTCGGCCACGTCGCTGACCCCGGTCAGCACCAGCAGGCTGTCCAGGCCGGCCCGCCGGGCCCCCTCGATGTCGGTGTCCAGCCGGTCGCCCACCACCAGGGTCCGGCCCTGGCCGGCGCGGCGGGCCGCGGTGCCGAACAGCGCCGGTTCCGGCTTGCCGACCACCACGTCCGGGTCCCGGTCGAGCGCGGTGCGCAGCGCGGCGACCAGCGCCCCGTTGCCCGGCAGCGGGCCCCGCCCGCTGGGCAGGGTCCGGTCGGTGTTGGTGGCGATCCAGGTGGCCCCGCCCCGGACGGCCACCGCCGCCTCGGCCAGGTCCACCCAGCCGACCTGCGGGCCGTACCCCTGCACGACCGCGACCGGGTCCTCCTCGGCCGTGCCGACCGGGGTCAGGCCGGCCGCGCGCAGTTCCGCGCGCAGCGCCTCGGCGCCGACCACCAGCACCGGGCTGCCGGCCGGGAACCGGTCGCGCAGCAGTTCGGCGGCGGCCGCCGCGGAGGTCAGCACCTCGTCGGGGTGGGCCGGCACGCCCATGCCGGTGAGCAGGTCGGCCACCTCGCTGGACCGGCGCGAGGCGTTGTTGGTGGCGTACGCCACCAACCGCCCCTCCCCGTGCAGCCGGGTGACCGCCTCGACCGCGCCGGGAATCGGCCGGTCGATCAGGTAGATCACCCCGTCCAGGTCGAAGACGACCAGGGCGTACCCGTCGACCAGCCGCTCCCCGTCGATCACCGCCGGTCCGACTCCGGCTCGTCCGCCGGGGTCGCGCCGGTCGGGGCGGCCGTCGCCGATCCGGGCTCCTCGCCGGCCGCCCGGAACGTCGCGGTGACGTCCCCGGCCGGCGCGTCGCCGGCGCTGGCCACCGACTGCGCCTCGGCCTCGGTCAGCTCGTCGTCGGCCAGGTCGTCCGTCGGCACCTCGGCGGCCTGCGGTTCGTCCCGCCACTCGGCGGCATCGACGTCCGCCCGGTCGTCGGCCGCGTCGCGCCGCTCGGCGCCGGTCTCCGCGTCACCCTGGTCCGGGCCGGCGTCCGCGTCACCCTGGTCCGGGCTGGCCGCGTCGGCCGCGTCACGCTGGTCGGGGCTGGTGTCCGCGTCGTGCGTACCGCCGGCGTCGCCGGTGAGGTCCGCGTCCGGTCGGGCCGGCACCGCGCCGGGGGTACCCGGGCCGGCGGCGATCTCCTCCGCCGACTCCTCGTCCTCCTCGTCGCCCTCGATCAGCACGCCGTCGAGTTCGAGCAGCCGCTCCGCGGCGTCGGTCTCGCCCTCGGTGTCCACGTCGGCGGCCCGGGAGAACCACTCCCGGGCCTCCTCGCGCCGCCCGACCGCCAGCAGGGCGTCCGCGTACGCGTACCGCAGCCGGGCCGCCCACGACTCGGTCGCCTCACTGGTCAGCTCGCGGACCTGGAGCATCGCCACCGCCGCGTCCTTCTGGCCCAGGTCACCCCGGGCCCCGGCGGCCACGATCAGCAGCTCGATGGCGGTGGCCTGGTCCAGCTTCTCCCGGTCCGCGCCACGGAACAGGTCGATCGCCCGCTCCGGCCGGCCCAGGGCCCGCTCACAGTCCGCGAGCACCGCCAGGTGGCTCTGCAGCCCGGTCATCCGGTGGTACGTGCGCAGCTCGGCGATCGCCGTCTGCCACTCGCCCGCGTGGTACGCGGCAAGGCCCACCGCCTCGCGGACGGCGGCGATGCGGGACGCCAGCCGCCGAGCGGCCAGCGCGTGCGCGAGCGCCTCGGCCGGGTCCTCGTCGATCAGCTGACCCGTGGCGACCAGGTGCCGCGCGACCGTCTCCGCGACCGGCTTCGCCAGCGAGAGCAGCTCGGCGCGGACGTCCTTGTCGAGGTCGGTCGCGACGATCTCGTCGGGCAGCGCGGGGGCGCGCTCGGCCGCGGCCTCGGGACGCTCCCGCCGCTCGTCGCGGCGATCCCCGCCCCGGTACCCGCCCTCGCGATCCCCACGGAAGCCGCCCTCACGACGGTCACCGCCCCGGAAGCCTTCACGGTCACCACCGCGGAAGCCACCTTCGCGACGCTCGCCACCGCGGAAGCCACCTTCGCGACGCTCGCCACCGCGGAAGCCTTCACGGTCGCCACCGCGGAAGCCACCCTCACGACGCTCGCCGCCGCGGAAGCCTTCACGGGGGGCGCCACCCTCGCGGCGCTCACCCTCGCGGCGCTCACCGCCGCGGAAGCCCTCACGGGGCGCGCCGCCCTCGCGGCGGTCGCCACTGCGGAAGCCGCCCTCGCGACGCTCGCCACCGCGGAAACCGCCTTCACGGTCGCCGCCACGGAAGCCGCCCTCACGACGCTCGCCGCCCCGGAAGCCCTCACGGTCGCCACCGCGGAAGCCACCCTCGCGCCGCTCACCGCCGCGGAAGCCCTCACGGGGCGCGCCGCCCTCGCGGCGGTCGCCACCGCGGAAGCCACCCTCACGACGCTCGCCACCACGGAAGCCCTCGCGGTCGCCGCCGCGGAAGCCCTCACGGGGCGCGCCGCCCTCGCGGCGGTCGCCACCGCGGAAGCCACCCTCACGACGCTCGCCACCACGGAAGCCCTCGCGGTCGCCGCCGCGGAAGCCCTCACGCGGCGCGCCACCCTCACGGCGGTCGCCGCCACGGAAGCCCTCACGCGGCGCGCCACCCTCACGGCGGTCACCGCCGCGGAAGCCCTCACGGTCACCACCGCGGAAGCCGCCCTCGCGGCGCTCGCCGCCGCGGAAGCCCTCACGGTCACCACCGCGGAAGCCACCCTCACGGCGGTCACCGCCCCGGAAGCCCTCACGGTCACCACCGCGGAAGCCACCCTCGCGGCGCTCGCCACCGCGGAAGCCCTCACGGGGCGCACCGCCCTCACGGTCACCACCGCGGAAGCCACCCTCACGGCGATCGCCACCGCGGAAACCGCCTTCACGGTCGCCGCCACGGAAGCCGCCCTCACGGCGGTCACCGCCACGGAAGCCACCCTCGCGACGCTCACCACCGCGGAAGCCCTCACGGTCACCACCGCGGAAGCCACCCTCACGGCGGTCACCACCGCGGAAACCGCCTTCACGGTCGCCGCCACGGAAGCCACCCTCACGGCGATCGCCGCCACGGAAGCCACCCTCACGGCGCTCACCACCGCGGAAACCGCCTTCACGGTCACCACCGCGGAAGCCACCCTCACGGCGGTCACCGCCGCGGAAGCCACCTTCGCGGCGCTCGCCGCCGCGGAACCCGCCATCCCGATCGCCGGCGTCCCGCCGGTAGCCGCCCGGCCGGAAGTCGCCATCGCGCGGCCCGCCGCGGAAGCCACCCTCGCGGCGGTCACCGCCGCGCTGGCCGCCGCGGTCGTCACGGGGGCGGTTGTCGCGCCCCCCCTGGCGGTCGTCGTAGCGGCGCGGACGGTCTCCGCCCTGGGGTCCTGAACTCACGGGTACATCCTTCCTGATTGCGCCACCAACGGCGCGACGCAGTCAAGGGCCGACCCGGATGGGGCGGCCCTCGACTGGAAGATTGTCCGGCGGTGTCCTACTCTCCCACACCCTCACGAGTGCAGTACCATCGGCGCTGGAGGGCTTAGCTTCCGGGTTCGGAATGTGACCGGGCGTTTCCCCTCCGCCATGACCGCCGTAACTCTATCAACATATCAAACAACACCACACAGTGGTCTGTTGTTCGTTTGCTGTGAGTTGCACAGTGGACGCGTAGCAGCTTAGTAGTCAAGTCCTCGGCCTATTAGTACCGGTCAACTGAACCCGTTACCGGGCTTACATTTCCGGCCTATCAACCCAGTCGTCTAGCTGGGGGCCTTACCCACCCAATGGGTGGTGGGATACCTCATCTTGAAGCGAGCTTCCCGCTTAGATGCTTTCAGCGGTTATCCCTTCCGAACGTAGCTAACCAGCCGTGCCCCTGGCGGGACAACTGGCACACCAGAGGTTCGTCCGTCCCGGTCCTCTCGTACTAGGGACAGCCCTTCTCAAGTATCCTACGCGCACGGCGGATAGGGACCGAACTGTCTCACGACGTTCTAAACCCAGCTCGCGTACCGCTTTAATGGGCGAACAGCCCAACCCTTGGGACCTGCTACAGCCCCAGGATGCGACGAGCCGACATCGAGGTGCCAAACCATCCCGTCGATATGGACTCTTGGGGAAGATCAGCCTGTTATCCCCGGGGTACCTTTTATCCGTTGAGCGACACCGCTTCCACACGCAAGTGCCGGATCACTAGTCCCGACTTTCGTCCCTGCTCGACCTGTCAGTCTCACAGTCAAGCTCCCTTGTGTACTTGCACTCAACACCTGATTGCCAACCAGGCTGAGGGAACCTTTGGGCGCCTCCGTTACCCTTTAGGAGGCAACCGCCCCAGTTAAACTACCCACCAGACACTGTCCCTGAACCGGATCACGGTCCGAAGTTAGATACCCAAATCAACCAGAGTGGTATTTCAAGATTGCCTCCACCCATACTGGCGTATGGACTTCACCGGCTCCCACCTATCCTACACAAGCTAATTCGGATACCAATGTCAAGCTATAGTAAAGGTCCCGGGGTCTTTCCGTCCTGCCGCGCGTAACGAGCATCTTTACTCGTAATGCAATTTCGCCGGGCCTGTGGTTGAGACAGTGGGGAAGTCGTTACGCCATTCGTGCAGGTCGGAACTTACCCGACAAGGAATTTCGCTACCTTAGGATGGTTATAGTTACCACCGCCGTTTACTGGCGCTTAAGTTCTCCGCTTCGCCCCGAAGAGCTAACAGGTCCCCTTAACGTTCCAGCACCGGGCAGGCGTCAGTCCATATACATCGAATTACTTCTTCGCATGGACCTGTGTTTTTAGTAAACAGTCGCTTCCCCCTGCTCTCTGCGGCCATACAACGCTCCACCCGCGCGGGGCTTCACGTCTCCGGCCCCCCTTCTCCCTAAGTTACGGGGGCAATTTGCCGAGTTCCTTAACCACAGTTCGCCCGATCGCCTCGGTATTCTCTACCTGACCACCTGTGTCGGTTTGGGGTACGGGCCGCTCAGAACTCGCTAGAGGCTTTTCTCGGCAGCATAGGATCACTGACTTCACCTGAATCGGCTCGGCATCACGTCTCAGCCTACATGTGCTGCGGATTTGCCTACAGCACGGCCTACACGCTTACCCCGGCACAACCACCGGCCGGGATCAGCTACCTTCCTGCGTCACCCCATCGCTTGACTACTACCCGCCAGGTTCCCACGCTCCCCAACATTGACCCGAAGGTCGCCGCCGGTTTGGGTGGTTAGCACAACGAGGTTCATCAGGGTCGCTCTTTCGCGGGTACGGGAATATCAACCCGTTGTCCATCGACTACGCCTCTCGGCCTCGCCTTAGGTCCCGACTCACCCAGGGCGGATTAGCCTGGCCCTGGAACCCTTGGTCATCCGGCGGAAGGGTTTCTCACCCTTCTTTCGCTACTCATGCCTGCATTCTCACTCGTGCCGCGTCCACAACTCGATCACTCGGCTGCTTCACCCCCGGCACGACGCTCCCCTACCCACCCACACACCTGCACCAACACCCGAAGGCGCCGGCGAAGTCATTGTGTGAGTGCCACAGCTTCGGCGGTGTACTTGAGCCCCGCTACATTGTCGGCGCGGAACCACTTGACCAGTGAGCTATTACGCACTCTTTAAAGGGTGGCTGCTTCTAAGCCAACCTCCTGGTTGTCTATGCGACCCCACATCCTTTTCCACTTAGCACACGCTTAGGGGCCTTAGCTGGTGATCTGGGCTGTTTCCCTCTCGACTACGAAGCTTATCCCCCGCAGTCTCACTGCCGCGCTCTCACTTACCGGCATTCGGAGTTTGGCTGATTTCGGTAAGCTTGTGGGCCCCCTAGACCATCCAGTGCTCTACCTCCGGCAAGAAACACGCGACGCTGCACCTAAATGCATTTCGGGGAGAACCAGCTATCACGGAGTTTGATTGGCCTTTCACCCCTAACCACAGGTCATCCCCCAACTTTTCAACGTTGGTGGGTTCGGCCCTCCACGCGGTCTTACCCGCGCTTCAGCCTGCCCATGGCTAGATCACTCCGCTTCGGGTCTAGGACACGCGACTGAATCGCCCTATTCAGACTCGCTTTCGCTACGGCTCCCCCACACGGGTTAACCTCGCCACATGCCACTAACTCGCAGGCTCATTCTTCAAAAGGCACGCCGTCACCCCTAAAGGCTCCGACGGATTGTAGGCGAACGGTTTCAGGTACTATTTCACTCCCCTCCCGGGGTACTTTTCACCATTCCCTCACGGTACTCGTCCGCTATCGGTCACCAGGAAGTATTTAGGCTTACCAGGTGGTCCTGGCAGATTCACGGCAGATTTCAGGAGTCCGCCGCTACTCGGGAACACCCACAGGAGATCAGCAACTTTCACCTACCGGACTATCACCGTCTACGGTCAGCCTTTCCAGACTGTTCGACTAGCCACTGACTTTGTAACTCCTCACACGAGTGTCAGCTCATGTAGCAGGGTCCCACAACCCCGACCACGCAACCCCTGACAGGTATCACACGCA